>JBJDYY010000236.1:0-30495 GCA_051867715.1 Candidatus Avispirillum sp. | reverse complement strand
TGTCAATCATATCCCTAAGGCAGTCCCACAGCGCGTCAAGGTTTGCGCCGTAGTATTCGGGAAAATTCAGTCCTGATTTCAGGGCATCGTGAATTTCAAAATAGTTATGTGCATTCTTAAAATCCACGGTATATGTAGTTTTGTCTTGCTGCATAAGTGTCTCCTATGTGTGTGGATTTTTGCGCCGATTGATGGAGCTAATCATTCCCGCAGCTTCGGTTCCGACATAATATACACCTCACTTTTTCAAATTATATCACAAAATAACCCTCTTTGCAAATAAGTGATAAGTGATGCCGCTGCGCTGTGATAGGTGATGCGATGCGTTCCGCACACGCGCCGAAGGCGTGCATCACAGGCGAAGCCGCATCACGCACGCAGTGCGCTTCACGTTCCGCAAGGAACGCATCACTCAAAAAAGTCTCTTTTGTCCGGTAGACAAAAGAGACTTTTTTGTTGGCGGAAGGTGTGGGATTCGAACCCACGTGTCCGTAAGGACAAACGGTTTTCAAGACCGCCTCGTTATGACCGCTTCGATAACCTTCCGAATTCTTGCGCCGCCGGAAACAAAGCGGATTTTCCGACAGCGTATGTATTTTATCACATCGGAGAGCCGTTGTCAACCTAAAATATTCAAAAGGCGGCGGCAGGGGCGGCGGGTTTCGGCAATTTGAGGGCGGGCGCGGTCTTCTTTGTAATCAAAGGTGCGATCCCGGCATATATTTCAACACGGAAATGACGGAAAACGGGAGGACATATGGCAGAGCACGGTATATACAACATATACAGCGGCAGCGGTGAGCGCGGGGAGGACTTGCGGGGAGCGGCTTCCGCCGGGGCGCGCAGAAAGAGTATTGATATAGAGCGCAGAAAGAGCATTGACATAGAGCGCAGAGAGAGTGAGCCGAAGCGCTCCCCCTCGGCGGGAGGCGGAAACGGTGAATTTGCTCTGCGTGCGGGGCGCATGAGAGAGGGAGCGGGGGCAGACTGCGGGACATACAATAAAGAATCAGGCGGTATCCACACAGGCTCTGCGCCTATACGGACGGGGAGGGCTGCGGCAAAAAAAGCCGATACTACCCGTGCGGCGGGGGAGAGCGTCCCGATGAATGAGCCGTCCGGCAAAAAGCGCAGATTTTTGCGGGCGGCAGACGCCGCGGCGCTTATCTGCGCAATTATTTGCGCCGCTTCCCTTACGGTTTTCAGCCTTTCCGGCAAAGAGGGCACACCGTCGGATTATGTTCCCGCCGCCATAACCTTTACCCCGCCGGAGCAATTGGAGCCGAAGGGCTTCTGGGACTATTTCGCCGAGGCTGTGGCAAAGCTGTTTGGCTCGGTGGGGCAGTAGGGACTTAATTGGCAGGTATTATTGTTTTTATCCTTTGCGCCGCCGTATCGTCCTCTCCCCTGTCCCTGTTTTTAGCCGTATTTGTTCACGAGGCGGGGCACATGCTGTGCGCCGCCCTTTTGCATATGGGCTATCCGCGTCTGAAAATCAACGCCGTGGGTATGCGGGTGCTGTACGGTGCGCCCGCATACGGAGCGCGAAGGGCGGCGCTTTGTCTGTCGGGACCCCTTGCGGGGGCGGTTTTTGCCGCCGTCTTTTTTCGTTTTCGCTTTTTCTTTCTGTATTCCATGGGTTTTTCCCTTATAAATCTTATTCCAGTGTCTTGCTTTGACGGCGGCGGCGCTCTTGCCGCTTTGTGTGACGCTGTTTTTCTGCCTGACACCTCTGTGCGGATACAAAAGACTGTGTCGGTCATATCGGTAATTATTTTATGGGCGCTGTCCGTTACGGTACAGCTTCGCGCAGGGGCAAACCTTTCACTTATGGTGCTGTGTTGCGTTGCTGTTGTGGCAATACTTACAGACAGGGCATAGTATAAACCGAGAGACTTAAAACGGCAAAAAAGAAAGGGCTTATACATATGTTTGACATGCAAAACCGAAATAACGAGGAAAACGGTGCGCCGGAGGGACAGGGCTGGCTTCAGGTGAGGGTCACCTCCGCAAGGGGCGCTTTTCCCATTGAGGGAGCTGTGGTCATGGTGCTGACCGACCCCAATGCGGGCAGCGGTGAGCAAAGCTCCGTTATACGCACCCTGAGAACCGACAGGTCGGGGCTTACGGAGACGGTGCCGCTTCCCGCACCGCCGCGCTATCTGTCGCAGACTCCGGGGTCGGCAAAGCCTTATGCTACCTACAACATATCAGTATCAAAAGAGGGCTACTACGATGTGGAGGGACTGGGAATCCCCGTGTTTGACGGGGTGGTTTCCACACAGGCCATAAATCTTCTGCCGGAGGACAGGGGGGTACCCGGCGGCATGGGCGGCGAGACGAGTATTCGTGAGGAGCCCGGTTATCTCAATCTTCGCTCCGGATTTGCTGAGGACGGGAGTACGGCGGAGTACGGCGCGCCGGAAGCGGAAACGGACGGCGGCGGGGATATGAGCGATGATTATATGATGGGCGAGGATATGAGCGACGGTTATATGACGGACGATAGTATGAACGCCGAGTACAGGGGCGCGGAGGATACGGGTAATGAATGAAGTAAATCTGCCTTATATTCCCGAATATATAACGGTGCATCTGGGACCTCCCGGGTCGGACGCGCAGAATGTTACAGTGCCCTTTGTGGATTACATAAAGAATGTGGCGTCAAGCGAGACATATCCCACATGGCCGGAAAACGCCCTGCGCGCCAACATAATCGCCCAGATCACCTTTGCGCTGAACCGTATTTTTACGGAATACTACCCATCCCGCGGGTACGATTTTGACATAACCAATTCCACCGCCATAGATCAGTCCTTTATATACGGCAGAGACATATTTGAAAACATCAGCACTCTTGTTGACGAGCTTTTTGCCACCTACATACGGCGGGAGGGCTCGGTGGAGCCTATATTTGCCCTGTACTGCAACGGTACCACGGTCACCTGCGACGGTATGAGTCAATGGGGCAGCGTGGAGCTGGCAAATCAGGGGTATACGCCCTTTGAGATACTTCAGTATTATTTCGGTGACGATATTGTACTTGTGAGAAACGCTCCCGTAATGGGCGTTTCCCGCAGCTACCCGGGGCGGGTGCTGCGCCGCGGGTCTGCGGGCAACGATGTGCAGTTTATTCAGACACGGCTTAACCGCATTTCCAAAAACTACCCCGCCATACCGAAGATAAAGTCCGTGGACGGCATTTACACGGACGATACAGTCAACGCCGTCAGCGAGTTTCAGCGCATTTTCTCTCTGCCCGTGACGGGGGCTGTGGACAGAAGCACCTGGTACGCCATACTGCGCATATACGGCGGTGTAAAGAGTCTGTCCGACCTTGACTCCGAGGGAATACCCATTGAGGATGTGACAAATCTGTTTTCAAGGGAGCTGTCTTTGGGAGCTGTCGGGGTGGGAGTCCGTGAGCTTCAGTATTTTCTGCGGTTTGTGTCTCTGTTCGACCCGGCGGTTTATCCCGTGGATATTGACGGCATATTCGGCGAAAAAACAAGGCAGTCCGTTATCTCCTTTCAAAGGGAATACGGACTTCCCGAGACCGGGACGGTGAACACCGCCACATGGGAAAAGCTTTACAACACTTATCAGAGCCTTATTGAAAGTCTGCCGCCGGAGTATTTTTCCGCTACCACGGTACCCTATCCCGGATATGTTATACGAATAGGCAGTACGGGGCCGGATGTGAGCCGTATTCAGGAATATCTGAACAGAATATCCGACACCTACACTCAGATACCGAAGCTGAATGTTGACGGCGTTTTCGGTCCCTCCACTCAGGCTGCCGTGTTGGCGTATCAGAATTTGTTCGATTTGGAGCCTACCGGGCTTGTGGGCTTTAACACATACCAGTCCATTGCAAACACCTACCGCACTTTAGTGGAGGGCTCGGAGGCGTCGGGCGGGCAGTTTACCGGCACTTCAGGCTGACCTTGTGCGAAAAAAGGTGAAAAAGCGAATAACGGAAAGGAGCAACTTTATAATGGCATATTACAGCACGGAGGATGAGCGCGCCTTTGTCATGCAGATTCAGGAGATGCTGTCCTCCCTTGCAAGATGGACGGACGATCCCGCCCTCAGCGTGGTGCGGGACGGGATATACGGAGACGCCACAAGGGCGGCGGTGGAGCATTTTCAAAGTGAGAGGGAGCTGCCGGTCACGGGGAACACGGATTTCAACACCTGGCAGATGCTGGAGGAGGAGTATTCCTATAATAAAGAGAAGTTTTCCTCCGCGCTGGGAATACATCCGTTTCCTGCCGCCCCCGATTTTGCCGTCAGGGAGGGAGACAGCAGTCAGCTTGCCCTTATAATCCAGCTGATACTTAACGAGCTGCAGTTTTTCTACGCTTCCTACGGCTATATCCCGCCCGGCGGGCGCTACGGCTCGGTCACTGCCGAGGCGGTAAGGGCGTTTCAGGCGGCAAACGGTCTGAAGATTACGGGAGAGGTCGACCGCATGACATGGAACCGCATGGCGGAGCAGTACGATATGACAGTGCGTAGCACACAGTAAAGCGAAACAAAAAGACAGAAAAAAGGATACGGCTGTAAGGGTGATACGCTAAAGGACAGTTTTTCTAAAAATAAATCAGCGAAAAAACTGCTCACACCAATTAAGAGTGAGCAGTTTTTGTTCGTATGACAACCATTTACTTTAGCAGCTGAAAAAGTGATTTATATTGTTTGTGAGTCGGTGAATGTTTTTATGTTCTCCTAACAAGCGGAAAATGTGATGTACATTTTCCATGCTTGCTACGGTATAAGACAAAACTACCCGAAGAAGAGAAACGCAAACTCTTTTTCGGGTAGTGGTTTTTATGCAGTGATATTCTTTGCTACGCAAAGAGTGATATGATTGCTGACAGCAATCGTGATATTGAAACCTATCGGTTTCAGTGGTATTTTATTCGCCTATAAACTGCCGAAGGCAATATCACTCGGCGTTAGCCGAATATAACTGCGAAGTAATATAACTCGCCGCAAGGCGAATAAAACCGGCCAAGTATCCTTACGGGTACTTGGCCTATGCCGTATCCTTTTTAAGGTTCACTCTGCGTAGTAATACATATCGTTGCCCTCTTCCGTAAATCCCGCTGCTTCAAAATCGAAGTCCTCGGGCACGGGAACATAGAAGCATCTGTAATAGGAGTTTTCGTCGGTTTCCACATTCATTTCAAAAAATACGACCGAGTCGGTGGAAAACTCCGTATCATTGACTATGGCGTCATCTATAAGCTTTACAAGCGTTTCTGTGCTCTTCATCTGCTCGTCATAGTATTTATCCTCCGGCGAGGTGCTGTACGAGTACATCCACAGATTCTGCGCTTCTTCGCCGCTGCCGTCTTTCGCATAGGCGTATATATTCCACCAACAGCATACGGACTCCGATTCGCTGCCGTCGAGAAGGCTTTCAACGGCTTCCATCAGTTCCTTATCTCCCGTTGCCTTATTCCACGAAAACTCGCATATCTTTTTGAAGGTTTCGGGGAACTCGTCGGCGGTTACGGTAAGGGATACCTCATATGTGCCGGAGGCATCGGCACTGTAATACATCGTTATACTGTCGGAGTATCCGGAAATCGTTCCGAACACAAGACGGGTATACCACTTCTCAAAGCCGACCTCGTATATTTCCTCCTGAAGGGTATCAAGAACCTCTTCAAGCTCTTCCTGATCTTCGAAGTCGGTGTCAATACCGTAAATGCCGAAAGTTCCGCTTACGGGCTCTGGCAGAGTCATGACTGCGCTGCGGTAGTTTTCGTTTTTGCCCAGATACTCGGTTACGGTGTTGAACTCGTCCTCCGAAAGTATTATCTTGCGGTACCTTGTAACGGCGCCATCCCTGAAGGCTACGGTGATTTCCGTATAGTTTACTTCGTTATTGTGTATGTAACGGTCGGGATAGGCAGAGGAAGTGAGGTTCTTGAAATTCTCGTAGTCATCGGGATCCACGTAAGGGAGAAAGCCGCGCTTTTCGTAATATTCAAGGTTGTTTTTCAGTGTGGTTGTTACAAGCTCAATTACGGATTTGTCCGTGATCTTTACTTTGGATATAGCGTTATCCGGATAGTTTTTGGAATTGTAATTGTCCGTTATGTCCACTATGCGTACGCTGTCAACGCTGTCGGCGTCGGGGCGGTAGCTTTTGGCAAAATATGTACCTGCGTATATGGCGCCTACCAGTACAAAATTAAGCACCACCACAGCCGCAAGGGCAGGCAGAGAACGCAGAAGATTTCTCCACTTAAGGGTGGATAGGATTTCGTAAGCAAGGTAGACGATAAGCGCCAGTATATACATAACGATGCCCAAAGCCGCTTCGTCGTTGAGAATAAGCAGGGTACCGAAAGCGGAGGGTATCATGGTAAGCGCTATGCGCACCACGGCCTGTGTTACTCTGCCGGGTGCAGGCTGACCTGCCATTTCGCTTTTTCTTTTGTTGAAGAAAAACAGGGACAGACCTGCGTACAAAACGCATATGACGGCGGCGTAAATAATGGGACCCCAGTCATTCAGGGTGCGGTCCGAGTCAAAGGTGTTGGAGAACAGCGCCACTACGGGATTGTAGCGGGGCGACAGAATGGGGGTATAAAGGTTGCCGCACAAAAGGGGCACATTGTCGTTTATCTGCTGGGTAACGATCCACACCATAATCCTGGGGAAGGAGAAAATAAGCGCCGCCAGAGTGATGTTGGAGAATACGGTGCCCGTAAGGCTTGCCGCAAGAGTCACGGTAAAGCAGACATACAGCGCTGTCAGAATTTCCGTCAGTATATACATGCCGTAGCCCGTAAAGCTCAGGGCGAAAAATTCCGGCATGGCAAGGCGGATAAGGATACCCGCCGCGCCGCACAGCACCATAAGTCCCAGTGCCCATGTCATGACGGCCGCTACATTGGAAATGAAAATGCAGCTTCTGGTATAGGGCAGAGAGTGGCAGAAGTCACAGTAGGCGCGTCTGTTAAACGAGGAGAACAGCACCAGAGTCATCAGCGGCACTACCAGCAAAACGATTACGGGAAGCGCGTAGCAGGTTGCGAAAAACCCGCTGGCCTGGGGAGTATAGGCGCCTGTCAGGGAATTTACCGCATATCTTGTATTCTCCATTTTGGTGACCATGGGGGGAGCTATTTCGGCAAGCAGACCCACAGCCGCCAGTATCAGTCCGAATACGCGCAGTCTGCGCAGCCCTTCAGTATATATGCCGCGCGAGAACAGTTTGTTTTTCATATAAATACCCGTTCCTTTCCAAAAAAGGTTAGTAGGTTAATGGTTTATCCGCGGCGCTTGCCGCGGCATCTGTCATTATCAGTCAAGCTCGAAGGAATATCCCAGAGCTTCCATTTCGTAGGTGAACACTTCCTCAAGGGTGAGGGGCAGCACATCGAGAATCACGGGATTCATGGCGGAAAGCTTTGCTACGGTTTCGTCACGGTCTCCCTTGACTATCATATTGACAACGGAACCGTGCTTCTGGAAGCGTACCAGCTCAAGACCCTCGAATTTCTCGGGTCCGTAGTCGCCGGCTTCTGCGGAGAAAGCTATCTGAATCTTGAAACGGGTGGTGCGCAGGTTCTGAATGTCGCTTTCAAATACCAGACCGCCCTTGTGCAGCAGCGCAAGCTGATCGCAGGTGTCCTCAAGCTCGCGCAGGGAATGGGAGGTGATAACGGCGGAGGCGCCGCGGTCCACCACATCCATGCAGATAAGCCGTTTTACATAGTTGCGCATTACGGGATCCAGGCCGTCAAAGGTCTCGTCGAAGAATATGTACTGCGGTTTTGTGGCAAGCGCAAGCACTGTCATTGCCTGACGGCGCATACCCTTTGAAAAGGTACTGAGGGTTTTGGAGCGGTTAAGGTTAAGGTCTCTTGCCAGCTCCTTGTAGCGCGTGTCGTCAAAGCCGGGGTACAGGCTTCTGTACATGGCGGCAACGCGGTCCATGGTAGCGCCTGCGGGATAGTACAGCTCGTCGGGTACGAAAGCTATACTTGCTTTTGCCTTTGTGTTTTCGTAAATGTCTTCTCCGTCAAGCATGGCTCTTCCCCCGTCGGGCTTGTATACTCCCGACAAAAGGCGAAGCAGGGTGGATTTTCCGCTGCCGTTGGAGCCGACCATGCCGTATATGCAGCCCTTTTCAATAGCACAGTTTATGCTGTCAAGTGCTGTCATATCGGAAAACTTTTTAGTTAGATTTTCAGCTTTTATCATAGCTCAGCCTTCCTTTCCCGTACCGTCGGCGGTCTTGCCGGAGACGGCCTCGTCGATGGTTTGATGAAGCTCCTCGGCGCGAACTCCCAGAGAGTACAGCCTTTTTGCAAGGGCGTAAAGTTCGCCCAGACTCTCCGTGCCGCGGCGGCGAAGCATCTCCGGGGCGTTCTGCGATACAAAGCAGCCCCTGCCCGGCACCGAGGTAACAATGCCGAGATTATCCAACTCCGTATATGCTTTCTGTATGGTGTTGGGATTTACCAAAATCTCTACGGAAAGCCCTCTGACGGAAGGAAGCTGATCGCCCGCTTTCAATGCTCCTGTGGCAATGAGAGTTTCGATCTGGTCTATGATCTGTTCGTAAACAGGTACACGGGACAGAACGTCGATCTGCAACATAATTGCCTCCTTTCACTGTACTATGCGAATTAGTACAGTTACATATTATCACAGGACAGCTCCGCTTGTCAACGGTTTTTTCAAAAATTTTATTGTTATAGGCACATAAATATGTTATATTTAGATAAAAGAAGCGGGCGGCGTGTCAGATTATGGGCATAAGCCCGCAAAGGTACCGGGGGGTATTCTTGTGAATAAATACATAAACACTTCTTCGGCGTCCTTCCCTTTAGGGGGCATAGGCGCGGGCAGCGTGGGTCTTTGCACCAACGGAGCTCTGTGCAACTGGGAGATTTTCAACCGTCCCGACAGGGGCACTGTCAATCCCTTTTCCCACTTCGCAATCAAGGCGGAGAGGGACGGCAAAGTGCTTGATTTTCGGGTGCTTCAGGGGGACTTTGCGGGGGATGCCATGGGCAGAGCCGGCACCGAGCGGGGCGAGATGTATGTCTACGGCAACGGCATCGACCGCGGCACCATGGCGGGGGTAAAGCATTTTGAAAGTGCGGAGTTTTCTGCCTTTTACCCCATGGCAAAAATAGATTTTTCCGATAAGTGTTTCCCCGGACGGGTCACGCTTCGGGCGCTGTCGCCCTTTATTCCCATGAACGATTTTGATTCAAGCCTTTCCTGCGCTTTGTTTGAGATTGAAGCGGAAAACACAAGTGACGGAGCTCTTGACTACACGGTGGCCTTTACCGTAAACAATCTTTTCAGCGGTGCAAGACAAAATGAAAAGACGGAGATTTCCGGCGCGGCGGCCATGTATTTTGACTCGGACGATGTCGAGGACAGTCCGCGCTTCGGAAATATGACCGTGCTGTGCCCCGACGGTAGTGTATCCTTTCAGGAGCATTGGTACCGCGGGGGATGGTTTGACGAGCTTTGCACCTTTATCAGAGATTTCTCCTCTCCGGGGGATTTGAAAAACAGAACCTACGGCGAGCCGTCGAAATGTCCTACGGACGCGGCGACGCTTGCCTCCCGCATAACCCTTGAAAAAGGGGAGAGAGGGCGCGTGCGCTTTATTCTGTGCTGGTACGCGCCGAATTTTATTAAATACTGGGATGCGCGGCAGCAGAAGATGAAGAATTATATGTCCGCAAAGTTTGCGTCTTCAAAGGAGATTGCCGCCTACTGCCTTGAAAACTACCGCCGTCTGTGGGGCGATACGGAGCTTTTTGTGCGCGCCTTTGAATCGCAGACCCTGCCCGATGAAATCAAGGAGGCGGTTCAGGCGTCCTTTGCGGTGCTGAAAAGCACTGTCTGCGTGCGGCTTGCGGACGGAACCCTTTGGGGCTGGGAGGGAGTTACGGAAAAAAGCGGAAGCTGTGAGGGAAGCTGCACTCATGTCTGGAACTATGCTCAGCTTGCCGCCTTTCTTTTCCCGGAGCTTGAGAGGGGTATGAGAGAGGCGGAATACCGTTACAGCGTGGACGGTGACGGCAAAATGGCGTTCAGGCTTATGCTGCCGCCCGGTGAGTGCCGTTCAAATTTCCGCGCCTGTGCAGACGGGCAGATGGGCACCGTCATAAAGACCTACCGCGAATGGAAGCTGGGCGCGGGAGACGGCTTTATCCGCTCAAAGTGGGATAAGATAAAAAGTCTGGTTTCATATGCGTGGAGCGAAAAAAATCCCGACAGATGGGACCCTGCTGCGTCGGGTGTTCTCAGCGGCCGCTGCCATCACACCCTTGATATGGAGCTGTTCGGCGCCTCCTCCTGGCTTCAGGGTTACTATCTGGGCGCGCTCAAAGCCTGCGCCGAGATGGCTGACGCCTTGGGCGATTTTGAGGCAAAGGCGCAGTTTGAAAGAATCTTTGAACGGGGGAAAGCCGCAAGCGAAGCGGAGCTTTTCAACGGGGAGTATTACTGTCAGAAAATCGATCTGTCCGATCTCAGTGTGCTTGACGGCTACGATATGGGCGAGCTTATAAATTCCGACGGATACCGAAACGAAGAAGCGGGAGAGATTAAATACCAGATAGGCGACGGACTTGCAATCACCGCTGTGGCGGGAGATTGGCAGAGCAGATGCGCCATGCTCGGCCCCGTTCTTGACGAAGCGCACACCCGCTCCACTCTCGGCGCCATGATGAAATACAATTTCAAGTCCATGAGGGAGGTAAACAATCCCTGCCGCGTGTTTGCCGCCGACGGAGACCGGGGACTTATAATATGCTCATGGGACGGCGCCGCCCGCCGCCCCGCCATTCCGCTTACATATGCGGAGGAATGTATGACGGGCTTTGAGTATGCCGCCGCCTCCGCCATGACAGCGCTGGGTATGACAAAGGAAGCGCGCCTTGTTGTGGGCGCCGTGCGGGACAGATATACGGGCGGGCGGCGCGACCCGTGGGCGGAAATCGAGTGCGGCGCGTCTTACGCCAGAAGCATGGCAAGCTACGCTCTGGTCACATCATACAGCGGATTTTTTGCCGATCTTTCGGGGGGGAAACGGATTATAGGCTTTGCTCCGGCGGAATACGGTGAGTATTTCTGGTCTCTTGACGGCGCGTGGGGAATTGTAAAATGCAGTGAGCGCGGCATTTCTTTGCAGGTGCTTTGGGGAGAAACGGAGCTTTCCTGCATTGCCTACTCCCGTCCCATAAACTCGCTGAGTCTTAACGGCAAGCCGCCGGACTGTCTCGGCACAGAGAGCGCGGAAGCATGTCCCGAATACGCGCTGAAATTTGAGAAACTGCGTTTCTCAAAGGGAGACTGCCTTGAAGCGCGGGCATGACACAGAAACAGGGCGCTGCAAAATCAGCCCGTAATTTTCGGGCGGTTGCAAAAAGTGCGGAAATGCGCTATAATCAGCATATAATCATATAATTACTGAGACCTAAGGGAGGATATATATGGCGCAAAGCAAGCCCTGCGCCGACAGAATCAGGCCCTCGGACTTTGACGGGGTTGTCGGCCAGCAGCATCTTGTGGGAAAAAACGGCGTGCTTCGCAAAATGTGCGAGCACGGGCATATAACGAGCATGATATTTTTCGGCCCTCCCGGTACCGGAAAGACTACCTGCGCGTCTATTATTGCGCAGAAAAGCGGTATGGAGCTGAGACGGCTGAACGCCACCACTGCTTCTCTTGACGATGTGAAGGCGGTGGCGGCGGAGACCTCCGGCATTTTCGCGCATAACGGCATACTGCTGTATCTTGACGAAATACAGTATTTCAACAAAAAGCAGCAGCAGTCGCTTCTGGAATATCTGGAGGACGGCAGAATAACCCTTATAGCTTCCACCACGGAAAATCCTTACTATTATATATATGACGCTCTTTTGTCCCGCTGTTCCGTTTTTCAGTTCAAGCCGGTCAGCGCCGATGATATGCTGCCGCTGCTTCGCCGTGTGTCAAATGAGGTGGCAAGCGGCGGCATAACGGATGAAGCGCTGCGCTTTATTGCCGGCTGCAGTCAGGGGGATGTGCGCCGCGCTGTTACACTGCTTGACTGCGCCGCAGGCATTTCCGACGGAGAGATCACCGAGGAGGATGTGCGTTCTTTCGTTCCCGATGTGGCGGCGGGCTGCTTTGACAGCAACGGAGATGTGCACTACGATCTGCTTGCCTGCCTGCAAAAGTCCATACGGGGAAGCGATCCCGACGCGGCGGTGTTTTACCTTGCAAGGCTTCTGGAGGGAGGCGATCTGCTGTCTCCCTGCCGCAGGCTTCTGGTTATCGCCTCCGAGGACATAGGACAGGCATACCCCATGGCGGCGGCAATAACATACGCCTGTGTGGAAAGCGCAAAGGCGCTGGGACTTCCCGAGGCGCGGATCCCTCTTGCAAACGCGGCCGTTATGCTTGCAACCGCTCCCAAATCCAATACGGCGTACTGCGCCGTAAACGAGGCGGCGGAGGATATAAAGAAAGGCAAAGGGTTTGACATTCCGGAGCATCTGAAATCCCCCCTGTTCAAGGGCTATGTATATCCTCACGATTTTCCCAACGACTGGACCGAGCAGCAGTATCTGCCCTCCGACATTCTTTCAAAGCGCTATTACCGTTTCGGCGAAAACAAGAACGAGCAGGCGGCAAAGGCATACTGGGAAAAGGTAAAGGGGAAAAAGCTCTGATACATGACAAAACGGGAATTTGCCATTCGGCAAATTCCCGTTTTGTCGTTATTAAGCGTCAGGCGCGGAGAGAGGCTCCCGTAAACTCAAGGATTTCGTTTTTCAGAGCGCCTGCTGTGGCTCTGCCCTCATCGTACGCCGTTTCCATTTTTTCAAGGCTTGCGTCAAATGCTTTGACAAAGGAGCGCTTTGGGCGTACCACCATTATTTTGCCCTCGTTTGCAAGTTTTTCCATAAGCTGTGCCTGCTCGGCGTATCTGTCGAAGCGGGTCATCATGGCGTCGAAAAGCTGCGGGTATTCCTCTTCAAAGATTTTGGAGAGGACGCGCCTCATTTTTCTGTAATCCGTGGCCGGCTCGTCTTCAGGCTTTGTCAGAACGACCAGCACCCTGTCGCAGCCTTTTTCAAAGGCGCGCTGAAAGGGTACGGAGTCCGCAATGCTGCCGTCCACGAACTCCCGTCCGTCGACCTCCGCTTTGGGAAACAGAGCGGGGAGGGAACAGGAGGCTACAAGAGCTTTAAGCAGCCGCTTCTCATCTTTTCGCTCGAAAAAATATTCCGCCCCTCCTGTGAGACAGTCGGTGGCGACTATTTCACATTCGGTATCCGAGGTGAAATAAGTGGTAAAATCAAAGGGAAACTGATTGTAGGAGTAATCGAAAGCTATTTTATTCAGCTCCCTTGCCAGCACATCGTGCAGGGGAAGCACGGGGGTCTTTGCATCGTTATGGGGGATCATCATAAATTTTGAGCGCCCCGGCTGCCGCGACACGAAGTTCATGGCTGCCTGCGCTCCGGCGGAAACGCCGGCTACATAGGGAAATTCTACGCCGAAATCGTACAGACGGTCGAGAAAGCCGGCGGTGAACAGCCCGCGGCGAGCGCCTCCTTCAAGAACCAGACCGCACTTCATATGGTTTTCGCCTCAGCCTTGTCTATGTAATCGCAGAGATCCCCGACGGTCTCCGGGTGGAAACCGGTCTCAAAGCGTATATTGAACTCGTCCTCGGCCACGATGGCAAGAAGCATAAGATTAAGGGAGTCAAGTCCCAGATCCGACAGCAGGTCGGAGTCTCTCGTTATTTGCTCCGTGTCGGTGTCGGGCATGGAGTTTTTCAGAAGAGCTTTAAGCTTTTCAAGTGTATTGTCCATATATATATTTCCTTTCGCGTGTTAAAAACTTAGCTTACTGTTGCAGGCGGGAAACCTTCATGGCTCCCGTGCGCTTGAAGTCCTCGGTACGCACCGTAAGCTTTGCCACTCTCTTATAGGGAGGAAGCTGGGCGTTTATTTCCTGCATAAGTGCGGTCAGTGCGGCCTCGGTCTCCTGCTCCGTTTTGCCCGCAAAGGCCTGCGCCACGGGAAGTATTTCGATGGCAAGCACCGCGTGACCGTTTTTCAGATCCTCTCTTACCAGGCAGTCGCGCACCATGGGGCTCTGATAGAACAGATCCTCGATTTCCTCGGGAGACACATTTTCACCGTTGGGAAGCAGGATGATGTTTTTCTTTCTGCCGGTTATGGTGATATACCCTTGGTCGTCAAAGGAAACAAGGTCGCCCGTGTGGAGCCAGCCGTCGCTGTCAAGCACTTCGGCGGTCTTTTCGGGATCCTTGTAATAACCCTGCATTACATTGTCGCCCTTTATGAGCAGTTCGCCGTCCACCACTCTGTAATCCTGACCGGGATATATGTGACCCATGGAATGAGGCTTTACATCGGTGTCGTAGTTGCCCGCCGTAAGGTTTGAACCCTCGGTCAGACCGTAGCCTGCCAGCATTTCAATGCCGTACTTTTTGAACTCGGACATAAGACGGGGAGGAACAGGTGCGGCGCCGCACAGTACCATATGCAAGTCTCCCAGGAAAGCCGCGCCCTTCATGGAGGCGATTCCCAGGATTATTTCCACGATTCCGGGCACCAGCACAAGAGTAGTGGGACGGAAAACGGGAATAAGTCCTATGCCGCTTTTCACATCGGGGCAGGTGCAGAGAGTGTCTCCTGCGTACAGCCCGGAAAGAAAGCCCATAACGGTGCCGAAAATATGTGAAAGCGGAAGCATCATAATTGTTTTTTTGTGCAGGGTATTGCCTTTATACAGACAGCCGTTGCGGCTTCCGCGCATAAGAGCGCCGTGGGTAAGCACCGCGCCTTTGGGCGCTCCGGTGGTGCCGCCGGTGAAGAAGATCGCTGCTGTTGTGTCGGCGTTTATATCTGCGGCGTCAGCGGAAGTCTCGCTTGTTTTTGCAGCGTCTATTACGGGTATTTTAAGCCCCTCTGTCAAAGGCAGAAACTCGCTGTCCGCTATTATGGCGTTGTAGTCGAATTTTACGGAAATTCCCGCAATTGCCTGCGCGTTCAGGGAAACGGGCATCATCATAAGCACTCTGCCGGAGGTGGTGACCGCAAGGAACCACTCAATCGCGTCGAAATTATTTCGGCACATAACGCCCACGTGTCCTCCTGCGGGGATGCCTGCTTCGTCAAGCAAAGCGCGGCGGTGAGCCACATGCTCGTACAGCTCTTTGTAGGTAACGGCAGTTTTCGTGTCCGTCAGCGCCAGATGCGAGGAAAAATGAGCGTAGCTCTTTTCCATAAGCGCGGCGGTGGTGGGCAGATATGCAAATTCCGCCTTCAGTTCGTCGTCGAAAATGTCTTCAAAATACTTTTTGCTGCTTTCGTAGCGTTCACTTTCAAAATATGATTTCATGTCCCTTTCCTTTCTTATGTATATATTTTTTATTTCTGTTCCTGTGCGGCTTCTGCTTCGGCACCTGCGGTACACTCACGGATTTCCGGCGCTCTTTTTTCCGTCGCCGCCGCTTTCAGCGCATACGCCTCATTGCGAAAGCTGTTGCTTATATCTTTAAGATAAGCGGAGTCCATACAGCGCCGCCTGTCCGTGCTTTGCGGCAGTCCTACGGCGGCATATGTACGGTGAAATGCGCGGTATTTTCCCGAAAGCCCCACGCACACCACGGGGGCGCCCGTCATTGCGGACAGCATGGCAAAGCCGGATTTGAACTCGTTAAGCTCCCCGTCCTTTCGCGTTCTGCCCTCGGGGAAAATCAGAACGGAGCGTCCGCGGGACACGGCGTCTCTTGCCTCCCGCAGCCACTGAGTGTCAAGTCCTCCGCGGTCGCACGGGATACAGCCGCCGCCGGTCAGTATTTTGCCGACCACCGGCTTTTCGCACCAGTCACGCGCCGTCAGCACCGCAATGTCTCCCTTCAGTGCGGACAGCAGGAAAAGCGCGTCCTTGTGGTCGGTATGATTTGCGATAATAACTGTGGGAGAGGTGAAATTTTCGCTTTGCACGTCTTTGTCGGCGTATGTAAAACGCGGTTTGTAAAGTACCCGCATATAGCGGGAAATAATGCCGACGGCAAGCTTTGCAAAGGACATCTAAGCACCCCGTTTCGTAAAAAATCACTGTTATTATATACTATTTTTTTCTCCAAATCAATGGAAAACGCCAACAAAAACGGATATTTAACCCGAAAAAAGCGTCAAATGATACTTTTTTCCGTTTTTGTACCGCTTATTTCAGGTATAGATATGCACTGACGGGGAGTAGTGAGCGGTGTCTTTGAAAAAAATTCAAGATTTATCTATACAAAGCTATATATAATGTGATAAAATATATAATCGGTAAACTAAAATCCATTTCAGGAGATACGGCATGATAGAAGTATCCGGACTTGTAAAGACTTTCGGCTCTTTTTTGGCGCTGGACGGTGTTTCCTTTTCCGTTGGAGAGCGGGAAATACTGGGCTTTCTCGGCCCTAACGGAGCCGGTAAATCAACCACTATGAATATAATGACCGGCTATCTTTCCTCAAATGCGGGATCTGTAAAGATAGACGGCGTTGATATGGCGGAGGAGCCCGATAAGGCAAAAAAGCTTATCGGCTTTCTCCCCGAGCAGCCTCCGCTGTACGCGGATATGAAGGTGGACGAATATCTGAATTTCGTGTATGAGCTCAAGGGCTGTACTCTGAGCCGGGCGGCTCACCTTGAGGAAATATGCCGCGTGTGCCGTTTGTCGGAGGTAAGGGGCAGACTTATTAAAAATCTTTCCAAGGGCTACCGTCAGAGAGTGGGCATAGCTCAGGCTCTTGTGGGAAATCCCAAGGTGCTGATTTTTGACGAGCCCACCGTGGGGCTTGACCCCAAGCAGATAATCGAGGTGCGCAACCTTATCAGAACTCTGGGAAGAACGCACACGGTCATTCTTTCCACTCACATACTGTCGGAGGCCCGCGCCGTATGCGACAGGATTGTGATTATAAACGAGGGGCGCGTGCTTGCCGACGAAAAGACGGACAGCATTTCCCGCACTCTGAATGAAAATACGCGCTACGGCGTAAAAATATGCGGACCGCAGAAGGAAGTTGCCGAGGCGCTGAGGGCGGTGCCGGGCGTACTGAGAGCGGAGATCACCGGAGAGCGGGAGCGCGACAGCTTTTCCTACCGTATTGAATGTGAAAACGGTTACGACACCCGCAAGAATGTTTTCTTTGCCATGGCGGAGAAAGGCTATGCCGTTGTGGGCATGGAGGAAGAGGGTCTCAGCCTTGAGGATGTGTTTATAAAGCTTACGGAGACTTCCGACAAAGATAAAAAGAAAGGGGGCAGAGCGAAAAAATGATTGCAATATACAAGCGTGAAATGCGCGCATACTTTACGACACCCATCGCCTATGTGCTGACGGCTGTGTTTTCCGCTGTGGCGGGCATTCTGTTCTGCATCTGCACCCTGCAAATGCAGACCTCCGATTCATCGGCGTATTTTCAGTTTCTGATGTATGTTTATATCGTTATAATCGCCCTGCTTACCATGAAATCCTTTTCGGAGGAAAAGCGGGCGCGCACGGAGCAGCTTCTGCTTACTTCTCCCGTAAGCCTTACGGGAATGGTTATGGCAAAGTTTCTGGCGGCGTTTACGCTGTTTTTG
Organism: Candidatus Avispirillum sp.; assembly: GCA_051867715.1. Lineage (GTDB taxonomy): Bacteria > Bacillota > Clostridia > Oscillospirales > CAG-272 > Avispirillum. The sequence continues at coordinate 12,826 of JBJDYY010000236.1, read as the reverse complement.
GGAACCCTTGTGCTTACGGTGTCCTTTTTCGCGGTGCTGTCAATGTACAGCGACCCCAACTGGGCAAAGATAATCGGCTGCACAGTGGGAATTATCCTTATAGGAAGCTGCTTTATCGCCGTAGGGCTGTTTATGTCCTCCCTTACGGAAAATCAGCTTGCGGCGGCGGTAGGTACCATAGCGGTGCTGTGCGGACTTGTTATGACTTCCGTGCTCAACAGCGTGATTGACTTTTACCCCGTAAGAGTGGTGCTTAGCTGGATATCGATTTATTCCAGATTTGCCAACTTCACCTACGGCATTTTTGACATACCGGCGGCGGTGTACTATATAAGCGTCAGCGCCGTATTTATTTTCCTTACCGTGCGCGTTTACGAAAAGCGCCGGTACGCGTAAGGAGGTGTGCATATGCTTAGAAAAAACAGAAAGTATGTCCGCAAAAAGCGCGTTTACAATGCAAAATCCGGTGCTCTAATAGCGCTGGTGCTTGCTCTGGTAGTTGTGGTAAATGTGGCGGTATTCGCTCTCGGACAGCATTTCAGATGGTATCTGGATATGTCAAAGGGTCAGGTATACAGTCTTTCCGACGCCACCAAAGAGCTGCTTGCCGACACCGAGGGAGAAGTAAACATTTACTTTACTGTGGAAGCGGACAAGATTGCCTCCGCAAGCCCTTATCTTTTCTATGTCTATCAGACTGCGCTGGAGCTTGAAAAGACCTTTGACTTCGTCCATGTAAACTGTATTGATGTTGTCAAGCACCCCGGCTTCTACAAGCCGTACTACAACACGGCGGCGCAGGATATAAAGACCACCTCAGTGCTTGTTACCTCCGGTACGGAGTTCCGCCTGTTCAATATTGAGGCGTTCTTTATTACAAACGAGGACAACAAAATATGGGCGTACCAGGGTGAATATAAATTCGCTTCCGCCGTTCTTTCCATGACTGCGGCGGAAATGCCTACGGTATGCTTTACCACCGCTCACGGGGAGCGTGTGGGAAATGACGCTTCGGCGCTTACCTCTCTTTTTGAGGATGCGGGCTATAATGTAAAAACCGTTGATCTTTCAAAAGAGGATATTCCGGAGGACACCAGAATCGTTATTGTAAACAATCCCGTATACGATTTTGCGGGCTTCGGTGCAGGAGTCAACGAAATAGACAAGCTGGACGCTTTTCTTGACGGCTACGGCTGTCTTATGGTGTTTGCCGCTCCCGAGCGAGCCGCAAATCTTGTAAATCTCAGCGAGCTGCTTGCGGAATGGGGCATTGGCTTTACACCCGACACCTATGTGAAGGACAGCGCAAACTCCGTTTCCGTTGACGGCAAAGCCCTTGTAGCGGCTTACGAGGAGGAGGGGCTGGGTGCGTCTCTGTATCTTGACATTGCAAGCCTTGATTCCATGCCCAAGACCATAGTCAACAATGCCATGCCGCTTAAAATCCTGTGGGACAGAAACGACGCTCTTGACGGTGTGCGCGATGTGTCTCCCGTGCTCAGCGCTCATGACGGCGCCGAGGCTGTGGGCACAGAAGGCACTGCGGACGCCTCCGGCGACCCGCTTATGGTGCTGTCCCGCGAGACGAGAGTTAAGGACAATGAGTATTACTACTCATATGTGCTTGTATGCGGCAGCGCGGATTACAACAACAGCGAGTATCTGAATGCCAAATCCTACGCAAACCGCGATATTCTGTACAGCGCCATGCGTATTACGGGCAGGGAAAGGATCCTTGCGGACATTCCCTACAAGGTGCTTGACGACACCTCCCTTGATATAACCACGGCTCAGGCAAACAACTGGACTGTTGCGCTTACGGCGGTCGCCCCGGTTATTATCGCCGTGTGCGGAGTGGTGGTATGGGTCAGGAGAAAGAACTCATGAAGCGGCAGAATATACTGATAATCGTAATGGCCGCACTGCTTGTGCTGGCCGCCGCGTTATACTTTTTCGTAGTGCGCCCCCTGGTTTCCGACGACGGCGAGGACGAGCCGGTGCCTGTTGAGACCGAGGAGGGTGAAAACCTGAGCGCCGCGGGTACGGTGTTCATGTTCGCGGGTATGAGCCGCGAGGATGTGGAGTATATAAAGGTAGACAACGAATACGGCGAATTCAGGTTTGTGTCAAGCGGTGACGGGGATTTTGTCATTGACGGCTACGACAGCGTACCATATGACAAAAATCTGTTTGCCTCTCTTCTGAATGTGACCTCGTATACCCTTTCAAAAACGAAAGTAGGCTCCGGTCTGTCCGACGAAGCCCTTGACGAATACGGGCTCAAAGACCCGCAGGCAAGCTGGACGGTACAGTCAAAGTCGGGAAAGGCGTACCGCGTTTATGTGGGAGACAGGCTGCTGACCGGCGGCGGCTACTACTGTATGTTTGAGGGCAGGAGAAGCGTTTATGTGCTGGGCACCGAAATTGAAAACACTGTGCTTGTACCCATAGAGAGCTATGTGACTCCGGTGGTGTGCGCGGGCATATCTAAGGACGATTACTATGTGACCGACAAGTTTACCGTCTACAAGGACGGCGAGCTTATGCTGCGCATCCGCCTTAAGGACAAAAAGGATCAGATAAACGTCAACGCCATGGCGGAGAACATTATGGAGTATCCCACGGCGTATATCCCCGATTCCACTCTGTATTACGATATAATTTACGCTTATATGGGTCTTTACGCCGACAGCTGCTACAAGCTGGGGGCGGGAGACGAGGATTTTGCCGCTGTGGGGCTTGACGACCCCGCGCATGTTATTACCTTTGAATATAAGGATTACGAATTTGAGATTTACTTCAGCGCTCTGACCGACGGTAAATATTATATGTACAATAATATTTATCCCAATGTCATAGGAGTCTGCAACGCCGATGATTTTGAGTATCTGGAATATGACCTGATAGACTGGATAGATCCCTATCTTTTCCAGCAGTATGTTACGAATATTTCGGATATAAGCGTTTCCTGTTCCTCCGCTGCGGTTGATTTCAAGCTTTATCACGGCATTGACGACAGCGGCAACGCCACCCTTGCCGTAAAGGCGAACGGTGAAGCTCTGTCCTCCGCGTCTGTGGACAATTTCCGCCAGTATTACAAAACCCTGCTGGCGTTTACGGCGCAGGATTACTGCAAGTATGACGAGTACTGCCCCCTGAGCGAGGAGGAGCTTGCGGCTCTCGCCGAGGACACGGAGGCGGCGGATCTTACTTTCAGCTATACTACCCTTTCGGGAGAGACTACCGTGTTCCGCTTCTACCGCTATTCCACAAGGCACTCCCTTGTGACGGTGAACGGTGTGGGCGAGTTTTACACCCTGACCGATCTGGTGAAAAAGATAGAAAACGATACGGTGCGCCTGCTCAGCGGCGAGGAGATCGTGGCGTACGATAAAGACTGAAAATATAGGGGGTTATCGGGGCTCCGCCCCAAACCCCGGTCAAGGGACTTTTTGAAAAAAGCCCCTTGACAATCCCCAAAAACTTTTGCCCTGATTAGGCAATAAAGAGATCCCACGCAGGGGTGCCGCGTTTGCGGCAGGCATATGAAGAAACGCAGGAGAAAGCGAGCTTTCTCCTGCGTTTCTTCATTGCATATCGGACGGCAACGCCGTCCGCCCCTGCGGTAATGAGCAATCTGCTTTTCTCCTATTCTGTGGGTAACTTCAAGTCTGCTATCGACACGCTCATTAGCGTTGCTTTACTTCCATAGCGATACTTGAAACTTAGGCTAACAGCGCAGGCTTCTCTCCAATTAGTCGAATGTGTTATGCCCTTTCAACGCAACGGTCTGATGTTCTTCCGTGTCGAGAGGAGAGGAGAGATTCTAAAGAGAGGAGAGGAGACCCATCTCCTTTCCTCTCTTTAGCCGGGCAGGGTGGCTCGGAGGGACTGCTGACGGGACAGCAGTCCCTTCGAATATTTCTCCCTATATTTCTATAAGCTAATAATCAAATCTGAAATGCATATATATACATAGTTTTTGAATTATTATGAATTTATCGCAAAATTCCCCAAAAAACGCGGGGCAAAAATGAGCAAAAAACGGGCAAAAATCGCTGAAAATCGCTCAAAATGCGTGTCTTATTTTGTCGACGGAATTTTCGGGGCGCGGGGAGCGGTGCGCGGGCGCAAAACGGGGAGAAAACCGGACATTATTTTTTTATACTAAATTTTTATATGCTAAATATCTATACCCCTAAGTGATGTAATATTTACGGTTGACCTTGGGACGGGAAACGGGTATAATATACATATAAAATTAAAACTGCGGGGTAGCCAGACTGTGACAGCATCAGAATTTATACTGCCTGAGACGGTAAAGGGGATTATAGACCGCCTTTCGTCTCATAATATAGCCGCATATCCCGTAGGCGGCTGCGTTCGGGACTTCCTTATGGGAAGAAAACCCGGAGACATTGATATTGCGGCGGAGTGCACGCCGGAGGAGCTGAAAGAAGCGCTGTCCGTATACCGCTGCAGCTTTGAAGGCTTCGGCTACGGCTCGGTGAGCGTTCATTGCGGCGGCGAAAAAGGTGAAAAAAGTGAAGACGGCGATAAAGGCGAGAGCTGCGAAAAAGGCGAAAATAGTGAAGACGGCGAGAAAGGCGTAAGCTGCGAAAAAAGCGAAAAAGGTGCAAACGGAGAAAAAGGCACAAACGGCGAAAACAGCGAAAATATAAGCGAAAAAATCGAAATAACCTGCTGCCGCAGGGAGGACGGGTACAGCGACGGGCGCCGCCCCGATAAAGTGGACTATACAAAAAGCATTTTCGACGATCTGGCAAGGCGCGATTTTACCGTAAACGCCATGGCGTATGTTCCCCATACCGGAGAAATAATCGACCCTTTCGGCGGGGCGGAGGATATAAGGCGCGGCGTCATTCGCTGCGTGGGAGACCCTAAGCGCCGCTTCGGGGAGGACGCGCTGAGAATACTGAGAGCTGTCCGCTTTGCTTCCGTTCTCGGCTTCTCCGTAGAGGAGAGTACGGCGCGTGCCGTACACGAAATGAAGGACAGCCTTAAAAGGCTTTCGGGTGCGCGCGCCTTTGAGGAACTGAAAAAACTGCTTTCGGGAGAAAACGTGCTCGGCGTGCTCCTGGAGTACAGCGATGTCATCTGCACTCTCATACCGGAGCTTGCGGCGTCGGTGGGATTTGATCAGCACAACCCGCATCATATTTATACGGTTTACGAGCATACGGCAAGGGCTGTTTCGGCTTGCCCCTCACGCGGGGTTCTGCGGCTTGCCATGCTTCTGCACGATATGGCAAAGCCTTATGTGTGTACGGTGGACAGCCGGGGCATATACCATTTCCGCGGGCATCCCGAGGAGGGGGCGAAAATGGCGGAGGCGCTGCTTCGCAGACTGGGGGCTGACAGGGAGTGCATAAAAGAAGTGTCGCTTCTTATAAGATACCACGATGTGCGCCCCTCTGCAACGCGGGCGGATATAAGAAAATACCTTTGCGCCACGGGGTATCCGGCGGCGCTGGAGCTTTTGCATATACGCCGCGCCGATCTCAGCGCGCAGGCTCCCGAATACAGAGTCGATGGCGCAAGGTATATTGACGAGTGCGAAAGGCTTATCCTTGAAGCACAGGCTGAGGGCGCGCCCGTATGTGCGGCGGACCTTGCGGCAAACGGCGCAGACGCCGCACGGGCGGGGATACCCGAGGGACCCGCGGTGGGAGAAGCGCTGGAGCGGCTTTTGCTGCTTGTTTCGGAGGAAAAGCTTCAGAACGAGCACGGGGCGCTTACGGCTGAGCTTCGCCGTATGGCGGCAGACAAGGGGAATTTATAAATATCGGCGCAAAAGGCTTTCTGATGACAGACGGAGGTAAAGGATATGGGTGCAAAAACGGACAAAAAGCGAATAGAAGAGCTTAGGCGGCTTCTGGCGTATCACTCAAAGCTGTACTATGAAAAAGACGAGCCGGAAATATCCGACTACGAGTACGATATGATGTTCAAAGAGCTGAAGGAGCTTGAGAGCGCGCACCCGGAGCTTGATTCCGGGGAGTCTCCCACCCACAGGGTCGGCGGACGCGCTGACGAGCGCTTCGGCAAGGTGCGCCATCCCGTGAAAATGGGCTCGCTTACCGATGTTTTCTCCTTTGACGAGCTGCGCGCTTTTGTGGACAAGACGCGGCAGCAGCTTTTGTCCGCGGGAGAGACGGAAGTGTTTTTCAGCGTGGAGCCTAAAATCGACGGTCTGTCCGTTGGACTTACCTACGAAAACGGTAAATTCGTGCTGGGCGCCACACGAGGAGACGGCGTTGAGGGGGAGGATGTTACCGCAAATCTTTCCCAAATCAAGGCTATCCCTCATACCCTGACGGAGCCTTTGTCCCTTACGGTGCGCGGCGAGGTTTATATGCCCCGCGCCGCTTTTGCGCGGCTCAATGCGCAGAAGGAGGAGGCGGGAGAAAAGCTGTGGGCTAATCCCAGAAATGCCGCCGCAGGTTCTCTGCGCCGACTTGACCCTGCGGAGACGGGGGAGCGGGGACTGGATATATTTGTTTTCAATTTTCAGTCGGGAGAACTGTACTCCGACGGCAGTGTGCCCGAAACTCACAGCGGCACCGTGGAGCGTATGCGGGAGCTGGGCTTTACCGTCATTGATATGCTTGCGGTGACGGACGATACCGACAGAATAATAGAAGAAATACGCGCTCTGGGAGAGCGGCGCGACAGTCTGGCAAACGATATAGACGGCGTGGTCATAAAGATAAATTCCCTTCGTCAGAGAGAGCTTCTGGGGGAGAACACCAGCACGCCCAAATGGGCGGTGGCGTACAAATTCCCGCCGGAGGAAAAGCGGACGAAGCTTCTGGATATTGCAATTCAGGTAGGGCGCACCGGGGCGGTAACTCCCAATGCGGTGCTTGAGCCCATACGCCTGGCGGGTACCTCCGTATCAAGGGCGACGCTTCACAACATTGACATTATCCGCAGCCGCGATATACGCATCGGTGATACCGTTATCGTGCGCAAGGCGGGAGATATAATACCGGAGATTGTGGCAAGCGTGCCGGAATGCCGTACGGGCAGCGAGGTGCCTTACCGTTTCCCCGAAACCTGTCCCTCCTGCGGGGAGCGGCTGGTGTGCGACAGCGGAGAGGACGGAGACGATGAGTTTGGTGAGGGAACGGTGCGCTGTATTAACGCCGCCTGCCCCGCGCAGCTTGAAAGACGGCTTATACACTTTGCTTCAAAGGGCGCTATGGGTATAGACGGCATGGGCCCTGCCGTGGTAAAGCTTCTGAAGGACGCGGGCCTTGTGTCCTCTCCCGCCGACATATATAAGCTGAAGGCCGACGATATAGAAAAGCTGCCCCGTATGGGCGCGCTGTCGGCGCAGAATCTGATTTCATCCGTTGAAAAATCCAAGGGTGCGGGAGCATCAAGGCTTTTGTTCGCTTTGGGTGTGCGGCATATAGGAGAGGCCGCAAGCGAGGAAATATGCAGGCGTTTCGGCGGCATTTATCCTTTGTTTGAGGCAAGCGTTGAGGATATATGCGCCGTTGACGATGTGGGGGAGATCATGGCGCGCTCCCTTGCGGATTTCTTTGCGCTTCCCGAGACGAGAGAACTTGTGGACGACCTCCGTGACAGCGGTGTGGTATGCGATTACACGGGTACTGCCGCCGGAAGCGCTCTTGAGGGACTGACCTTTGTTCTGACCGGGACTCTGCCGACCCTTAAACGCAGTGAGGCGGCGGAGCTTCTCAAGGCGCAGGGCGCAAAGGTGGCGGGCAGTGTGTCCGCAAAGACCTCATATGTGGTTGCGGGAGAGGCGGCAGGTTCAAAGCTGGATCGTGCAAATCAGCTTGGTATTCCCGTTATAGATGAAAACAAGCTGCTTGAAATGCTGGGAGAAAACCGATAAATTACGCATAATAAAGCAAGAGAAAATTCCATGAAGTGCGGGGTGAGGGTATGAACAAAGCGGCAAGGCGGATAATCCTTGCAGTGTGCTCGCTGCTGATTTCGGCGGGAGCCTGCTGTGCCGTGTTCTGCGCCCGTTTTGGTATGCTTCTTGTGCCGGCTTTTGCCGCCGCCTTTTTCGTCGGTTTTTTTCTTCTGATGGCAGGCGGCGCGGGTCTTTGCGGGGCTCGGATGTTTTTCCTGAACTGGGGGACGGAGCTGCTTAAGGGCTTTGTCATATCCCTGTGCGTATCAATCGGATGGCATATATTTCTTTTGTTTGTTCTGCTTCCGGAAAATGTTCGGCTGTGGTTTGTAAGCGCCGGCGTGTGCGCTGTTTTGCTTGCCGCTGTTTTCTGGACGGGCATGATTCTTGTTTACTGCCTGTCCTTTCAGCTCGGTGTGCGGCAGAGAGTGCTTGGTGTGTTGTGCGGGCTTATTCCCGTTCTGAATTTAATAATGCTCGGGCGCATAATAAGGCTTTGCTCCGGTGAGGTCGGCTATGAATTTGACAAAATCAAACTTGACAAATCAAGGGCGGGGGAGAAAGTATGCGCCACGCGCTATCCCGTTCTTTTGGTACACGGAGTGTTTTTCAGGGATTTTCGCCATATAAACTACTGGGGGCGCATACCACGGGAGCTTGAAAAGAACGGCGCGGTAATATATTACGGCGAGCATCAGTCGGCCGCCTCCGTTTATGACAGCGGGCGGGAGCTTTGCGAACGGATACGCAGCATAGCTGAGGAGAGCGGCTGCAAAAAGGTCAATGTTATCGCTCATTCAAAGGGCGGGCTTGATGTACGGGCGGCGTGTATGTGCGGCGCGGCGCCGTATATAGCTTCGGTAACTACAATTAACACTCCTCACAGAGGGTGCGAGTTTGCGGATTATCTTCTCAATGTGATACCCTGCGCCGTCAAGGAAAAGGTGGCAAAGGCGTACAACGCCGCTGCGCACCGTCTCGGGGACGAAAACCCCGATTTTCTGGCGGCGGCGGGAGATCTGACGGCGGCTGCCTGCTTTGCTTTTAACAAAGAGGCGAAAATGCCGGAGGGTATTTACTGCCGCGGCGTTATGTCAAAAATGAACAAGGCCTCCGGCGGGAAATTTCCGCTGAACTTTACATATGAGCTTGCCAAATACTTCGACGGAGAGGGCGACGGTCTGGTGTCGGTGGAAAACGCCCGCTGGGGAGAGGATTTCACCCTGGTTCTGCCCGAGGGAGACCGGGGCATATCTCACGGTGATATGATAGATCTGAACCGTGAGAACATACCGGGTTTTGATGTGCGGGAATTTTATGTGGGTCTTGTAAGGGATCTGAAAAACAGGGGACTTTGAGTCTTATACGGTCGGGGGCTGTCTTTTAGGCGGCTTCCGATTTTTTATTTTCTCAGTGCAACGCGGTTTTTGGGCAAAAATGAAATTGTGCCCAAATTTCGGTCACAGCGGAGTTTTGATACGGATTTGTAACACTTTGCGCTACCTTGACCGTTTATTTTTTTCGCCGTGTAGGATATACTGCTTTCAAAGGTTTGCGCAACTGCCTCCCCTGCTTTGCATAAAATAGCATAATACAATATGTGAAAGCTTTTAGCGGGAGGCTGTTATGACTTTTGAAATGAGAGAGCGGCTTTGCGGCGCCTGCTTTGTCAGGCTGCCGTATTTTACGGGAGTCGGCGACAGGAAAGAGGCTGCCATGGCGGACAGGATGAACGCTTTTTACGAAAGCCTGTATGACGCCGCCGTGCAGTATGTGCAGAGCGAGGATTTCCCTGCGGGAGGCAGATACCGCGCCGTGGGGGAATGCAGAGAGTGCTGTGCGGGGCAAAGTGAAGAAGGAAACGGTGAGCGCGGCGCGGAGTATGCGGTGCGCGTTCGTCTGACTTTGAAGGTGCGGGGCAGGATTGCGGCGGAAAAGGTATTGGAGCATTACTGGCAAGGCGGTGTAATAGCTTCCGTGAGTGCGCGCAGGCAGGCAAAAAACAGACGGGACAAAGACGGAAAAATCACTTGAAAAACCAAAAGGTATGTGCTATACTTAATTTTGTATAACTGTAAGTATCGAAAGCCGTATTTTTTTGTCGAACTTTGAAAAGTGTATGCCGAGCGCCTGCGGCTGAGACCGAAGCATACGGCACATAATAATATATGTAAAAAACAACAGCATAACAGGATAAAAAAGCTGCAAAGGATGGTAAACTGTGGCAAACGAAGCAATCAACACCATAAGACAGGCCGAGGCTGACAGCGCCGCTGTCATTGCCGACGCCGCCGCCCGCGCAAGGGACGCCGAAAAGGCGGCTGCTGAAAAGGCGCGGCAAATCGCGCTTCGCTCTCGTGCCGACGCGGACGAAGCTCTCCGTCTATCTGCGGAGAACGCCGGGAAAAAGGCTGACGCCGTTATCGCTGAGGGCGTGGCAAAAGCGAGAGCAGACGCTAAAAAAGCGGTTGCGCTTTCCGACGCCAACATGAATGCGGCGGTAAACGAAATAATTCGGGGGATATTTGAAAAATGGCAGTAAGTGAGATGAAAAAGCTGTCCTGTATCGCCTGCAAGGAAGATACGGACCGTCTTATCGCCTCTCTGCAAAAGCTGTCCTGCGTTGAAGTATCCGCAACCGACAGAGAAGACGGTGAGCTTATCTCTCCCGACACCTCCGCCGACGCCGAAGCTCTTGCACGCGACGCCGCCGAGGCAAAGCGCGCAGTTGAGTTTCTGATGGTATACGACTGCGGAAAGTATTCTCCCTTTGACGCTCCAAGAGAGGCGTCCATTGACGATTTTGACAGCGGACTTGACGCGGTGACACTGGAAGAGGCGCGGGCAGCGTGTGCTCTCAGCGACAGAATCGCGGAGCTCAGCACTGCCGTCTCCGACGAGAGCGCGGCTCTGGCGGCGCTGTCCCCGTGGAGAGGCTGGGATGTGGCGCTTCCCGAGGACTGCACCGCCCACACCGTTACGGTATGCGGCACACTTCCGCCTAATGCGGATGTGCACGCACTTTCGGAGCGTTTGGGGGATTTTGCCTGCGTTTTGCAGACGGTGCAGAGTGCGCAGAAAAAAGGCAAGGGCTCCTCTGCGGTATGCGTAAGCGCGCACCGGGACGACTGGGACGAGGTGCGAAAGATTTTGACTCAGGCAGGATTTTCAAAATGCACCGTCTCTGCCGACGCGGAGTGCGGCTATGCAGAGGGAGCATACAAAGAAAGAAGCGAAAGGCTTCGCTCTCTTGAAAATCAGCTTGCCGAGGCAAAGGCAGAAGCGAAAAAACAGGCTGAAAAAATATCGGATATCAAGGCTCTGTGCGATGTGCTTGCCACCCGCAAAAAGCGGCTTGAAGCAAAGGAGCGCACGGCGCAGACCGGACGCACATCGGTTATATGCGGCTGGGTGCCAGTCTCCTGCGTGAAAAAAGTGGAAAAGCTTTTTGAGGACTATGGCGCAGCTTACGATTTCAGCGAGCCGGACGATGGGGACGATGTGCCCGTGGTGCTTAACAACAATGCGTTTGCGTCAAACTTCGAGCCTATTGTGTCCATGTACGCGCTTCCTCTGTACGGAACTTTCGACCCTACTATGCTGGTGGCGGTGTTCTATACGGTGATTTTCGGACTTATGCTTGCTGATGTGGGCTACGGACTTATTCTGCTTCTGGGCTGTCTTGCGGGCATCCGTCTGCTGCATCCCTCCGACAGCATGAAGCGTATGCTTCAGATGTTTGCCATATGCGGCGTGTCCTGTATTGTGGCGGGTGTTCTTTTCGGAGGCTATTTCGGAGATTTGCCCAACGCCATAAGAGAGGGCTTCGGAGGAGCCGAGGATCTGCCCAGCCCCGCGCTGTGGTTTGACACTGTGGATCAGCCTATGATGTTTCTGGTAGTTTCCCTTGCGGTGGGCGCGGTACACATGATATGCGGTATGATAGTTAAGTTTATTGAGCTTTGCCGCCGCGGACATGTTTTCGACGCCATCGCCGATGTGGGAAGCTGGCTCATAGTATTCGCCGGTATCGGTGTGTTCTTTATTTCCTCCCTTGCCGGTGCTATCGTGGCAGGCGTCGGCGTGCTTATGCTTATATGCACTCAGGGACGGCACGAGAAGAACATAATTATGAAGTTTGCCAAGGGCGTTATGAGTCTGTACGACATAGTAAGCTACGCCTCCGACCTTCTGTCATACTCCAGAATACTTGCTCTGGGACTTGCTTCCGCGGTTATCGCAAGCGTTGTAAACCTGCTTGCTACCATGGGCGGAGTCACAGTGCCCGGAATTATTCTGTTCGTGCTTGTGTTCCTGATTGGACACATTATAAACTTCCTTGTAAACCTGCTCGGAACCTATGTTCATACCAGCCGACTTCAGTATATTGAATTCTTCGGAAAGTTCTATGAGTCCGGCGGACGCGAATTTGCTCCCCTTGCACCTGATATGAAATATGTCAGGCTTAAATAAAGATTGAAAATAAAAAGATAAAAAAGTCAGAAAGGACAATCATCATGACATTCACCGAACTTTTGCAAACAGTATTTTCAGGAACGAACCTTGCTCTTCTGGGCGCGGCTCTCGCAGCAGCGCTTGCCTGCGTGGGCAGTGCAAAGGGCGTTGGCATTGTTGGTGAGGCCGCAAGCGGTATGCTTGCCGAGGATCCCTCAAAGTTCAGCGCGGCTCTCCTGCTTCAGGCTCTGCCCGGTACTCAGGGTATTTACGGCTTCGTTACCGCGTTCCTTATTATGCAGCGTATAAACCTGTTCGGCGACATTGCGGAGCTTACTCTCGGTCAGGGTATGTATCTGTTCGCAGCGGCGCTTCCTATTGCTATCGTCGGCTACTTCGCCGGTATTGCTCAGGGCAGAGTTGCCGCAAGCGGCATTGAGCTGGTTTCCCGCAGAG
>JBJDYY010000235.1:0-7182 GCA_051867715.1 Candidatus Avispirillum sp. | reverse complement strand
GTATTCATTCTGCCGAAAAGGAAGGCTGTTTGACCAAATGCCTGTAAAGGCGAAGGAAGGACTGATACCCAGAAAAGCTTCGCTTCCTACGGAAAAATACGGCGGATATAATAGACCTACGGTATCTTTCTTTGTTATTGCAAAATACAAAGCGCAAAGAAAAGAAGAACTTATGCTTGTTCCGGTGGAGCTTATGTATCTTGACAGATATATGTCGGATGAAGAAACTTCGGATCTGTATATTATGGACAGAATCGGCAGAATTATCGGGAAACCGGTTGACGGCGTGTCATATCCGGTAGGCAAAAGGCCCATAAAAATAAATACGCTTTTCTCCTTTGACGGATTTCTCTGCACGCTTTCAGGCGTTACAAAAGGAGGTAAGTGTGTAATAATGGCTCCTTTTATGCCTCTTGCCGTATCTGCTCAGACAGAACGGTACATAAAGTACATTGAGCAGTTTTGCAAAAAGTGCGATGATAACGCGGGATACCTGTACGATGAGAAGTATGACAATGTATCATCTGAAAAGAATATTGCAATATATGAGCTGTTGCTTAATAAGCTTCAAAACTCAATTTTCGCTAAAAGACCCAATGTCCCTACAAAAACTGTGGAGGAAGGCTTTGAAAGATTCAAAAATCTTGATATAAAGTCCCAGTCCAAAGCACTATTGAATCTTATCGGTGTATTCGGAAGAATATCAGGCGGTATAGATCTTTCTTTGATCGACGGAGCACCGAATACGGCAGCCACCAATAGTGTGAGTTCAACCGTTTCCAACTGGAAAAAGAATTATTCTGAAGTCTATATAATAGACAGATCGGCTTCCGGCATATGGGAGAAGAAGTCGCGTAATCTTTTTGATTTCGTATGAGCTGGCGAACCGTAATTATCTCAAACAGGTGCAAGCTTGATTTCAAAATGGGGTACATGGTGGTTCGCGGAGATGAAACGCGCCGTGTTTTCCTTGATGAAATGGCTGTGCTTGTTATCGAAAACACAGCGGTTTCTCTGACCGGGTGCTTGCTTGAAGCTTTGACGGAAAAGAAGATAAGAGTGATATTCTGTGACGGAAAGCGCTCTCCATATGGGGAATTACAGCCCTATTACGGTTCTTATGACTGCTCAAGGAAAGTGAAAGCGCAGTTTTCCTGGGATGGCATAAAAGGGATTGTGTGGAGAGAAATAGTATCGGATAAGATTAAAAAACAATCGGAATTCCTCCTTGAACAAAATCATACGGAGGAGTCGGCGCTTCTGGAGTCATATCTTACGCAAATTGAGGAATACGATGTAACTAACAGAGAAGGTCACGCCGCTAAAGTGTATTTTAATGCTCTTTTCGGAAAGGACTTCACAAGAAGCTCCGAATGTGTCACAAATGCAGCTTTGAATTACGGGTACAGTATTATTCTTTCCGCAGTAAACCGTGAGGTAACCTTAAACGGTTACCTCACGCAGGTAGGGCTGTTTCACGATAATATGTTCAACCATTATAACCTCAGCTGCGATTTAATGGAGCCTTTCAGGGTGCTGGTGGACAGAACTGTTGTCAGGGAAAATTTCTCGGAGTTCTCGTCCGGGGAAAAATATATTCTTTGGAATATTCTCAACGATACGGTTTTAATAAACAGGACAAGACAGACCGTATTGAACGCCGTAAAGCTTTATGTCAGAAGTGTTTTTGAAGCATTGAACGAAAAGGATGTTTCCCTAATTAAGCCATATAAAGTATTATGAGTTACAGATTTATGAGAACATTGGTATTTTTTGATTTGCCGACCGAAACCGACGAGGATAAAAGAAATTACAGAAGCTTTCGAAAACTGCTCATAAAAAACGGATTTATAATGCTGCAGCAATCTGTGTATACAAGAATGCTGATAACTCCCTCCGCCGAGCAGGCTGTATTGAATATTATCAGAAAGAACAAGCCGCCCGCGGGGCTTGTTCAGATTCTTACGGTTACGGAAAAGCAGTTTTCTCACATGGAGTATCTGACGGGATCGTATCAAGGCGATATTGTAGACTCTGACGAAAGGCTGGTTGTTTTGTGAAGTTTTCATATGAGTATATAAACCGCGTTTTCCTGTGCGACGGAGAAAGTGTTCCTACTCTTGTTGTGGAGAATAAACCTCTGTTTGTCAAACTGATAACGGATATATACAGTCAGACGCAGGGGCTTAAAGGGAAGGCGGTTCTGGCAAGGGAAGAAAACCTGCTTGATTTTTCCAAGTATGCCGAACTGATAACATGCTTTGTGCCGTTTGACATAAACAGAAAGACTTTGATGAATAAAATTCTGTCCGCTTTGGAATACCGTGCGCAAGGTCCTGACTTTTATGAACGGACAACTATTCTTTTAAATGAGATAGAAAAATATGCAGATGAGTTGGCTCTTGATTTTTCGTGCGATCTGGACTATAATAAACTCAGCATTTCAACGGTACTTAAAGCAATCGGACCTGAGGTGCACGATGACAGCACATCCCTTACGGAAAGGCTTATAAATTATATGGAGCTTGTCCGTGAGTTTGACAGAGAAAGGCTTTTTATAACGGCAGGGCTTCGCGGATATGTCGGCGACAGCGAAATTGCCCGGTTTGTGAAAACCGTGAAAGGGCATAAATTCCACCTGCTTATGATAGAAAGCGTGACTTATCCTTTTTATGAAGGTGAGGACCGATATACTGTCGATGAGGATTTGTGCGAATTTTGATTTAGGATTTGTATCCCCTATTATACTGCTTTTATATTCCCGATTTCCGGCTTTGCAGTGGCTTTTTTCGGTGTTGACCGAAATGAGAAAACGGGAGTATAACGGTCTTGTTCAATCAAATACAGCTTTTGTTTGTATGTGAAGTATGTATTTTTGATTTAAGATTTGAGGTTTGAGAGTAGTGTAAATTCATAGGGGACTCAAACAATCGTGATTGACTAAAAGCCGCACGTCGTGTTTGAGAGTAGTGTAAATTCATAGGGGACTCAAACAGGCTCTCCGTATATGGACATAAGCTTCTTGTTTGAGAGTAGTGTAAATTCATAGGGGACTCAAACTTCGCTCTGCGCAGTCTCCACCGCGCCCTTGTTTGAGAGTAGTGTAAATTCATAGGGGACTCAAACCCCTCAATCGCGCAAAGGTCTTTATATGTGTTTGAGAGTAGTGTAAATTCATAGGGGACTCAAACAAAGAATTTATTTCAGGCGGACCTGCGGTAGTTTGAGAGTAGTGTAAATTCATAGGGGACTCAAACAGCTCATCAACGCGGTTGACAAGCTCGGCGGTTTGAGAGTAGTGTAAATTCATAGGGGACTCAAACCGAAGTCAATGTCTTCCCAAAACGGCTGTTGTTTGAGAGTAGTGTAAATTCATAGGGGACTCAAACAGAATGGAGTCAAAAATGAAAAACATTAACGTTTGAGAGTAGTGTAAATTCATAGGGGACTCAAACAAACTATTGACAAATAGACAACACGCGTGGGTTTGAGAGTAGTGTAAATTCATAGGGGACTCAAACCAGTTATAACGCTTGAAAAGCGTAACACTTGTTTGAGAGTAGTGTAAATTCATAGGGGACTCAAACCTCGCGCTCCCGGCAGTATAACCTCTTGTTGTTTGAGAGTAGTGTAAATTCATAGGGGACTCAAACCAGGACGGCGGGCTGCTTAGTGCCAATACGGTTTGAGAGTAGTGTGAATTCATAGGGGACTCAAACAAACCGTCAAGCTGCGCGGCGCAGGTGTCGGTTTGAGAGTAGTGTAAATTCATAGGGGACTCAAACTGATCTTCATTTTTCAACGGCTTGCCCTCTGTTTGAGAGTAGTGTAAATTCATAGGGGACTCAAACTATACTGCAAATAAAGATGTTCACCCATTAGTTTGAGAGTAGTGTAAATTCATAGGGGACTCAAACAAGCCGTCAAGCTGCGCGGCACAGGCGTCAGTTTGAGAGTAGTGTAAATTCATAGGGGACTCAAACAAAAGAAGCTGCGGGATATTCAGAAGAAGGTTTGAGAGTAGTGTAAATTCATAGGGGACTCAAACCGCCACAGAGCAATCCACTATCGGCATAAGTTTGAGAGTAGTGTAAATTCATAGGGGACTTAATACGGTATGAATTAAAAAAGAGTTGAACAAAACAAGAATATGACACGTTTTCATGCGGAACAAAAAGCAGCAGGCTGAGCCTGCTGCTTTTATACATCTGTCATTTTGACATTGCCGAAATAAATCTGTTGAGCCGCTCGCCGCCGTCGCCGGAGAAAATCTCCTCAGGTTTTCCCGACGCGGCTATGACGCCGTCATCCATAAAGATAATCTTGTCAGACACCTCTCTGGCAAACGCCATTTCGTGCGTCACGATTATCATAGTCATTTTTCTGGCGGCAAGGGATTTTATAACGGACAGCACCTCTCCCGTAAGCTCCGGGTCAAGGGCGCTGGTGGGCTCGTCAAAGCACAGGATGTCGGGGGAGAGCATAAGCGCCCGTGCAATCGCGACTCTCTGCTGCTGACCGCCCGAAAGCTGACAGGGATAAGCGTCTTTTTTGTCTTTCAGACCTACGCTGTCCAGCAGCTCAAGCGCTTCCGCCTCTATGGCGGCGCCTGCTTCCTTTTTTGAAGAAAAGCCGCTGAATTTCCCGTGTCCCTGTTTCATATCTTCAGCCGCCCGCAGCTTTGCCGCAAGGCACAGATTTCCCATAACCGAATACTGCGGGAACAGGTTAAAGGACTGGAATACCAGCCCGAAATGCAGTCTGTTTTCCCGCTTCTCAGAGTCGCTAGGCTGTTTTTTGGCGTTTGACGAAAACAGAACCTCGCCGTTTACCGTGATTTCCCCCTCTGTGGGAGTCTCAAGAAAATTCAGACACCGCAGAAGTGTGGTTTTGCCGCTGCCGGAGGAGCCGAGGATGGTCAGCACCTCGCCTTTTTCCACGCTGAAATCTATACCCTTCAGCACTTCGGTTTTTCCGAAGGACTTGTGTATGTTTTTTACTTCAAGAACAGACATATATAAAGCCCCCTCTTTAAACCTTAAAGTACGACAGGCGTTTTTCCAGCCTGTTGAAAAGGATTGTCAGCACACCGCTGAACAGCAGATAATAAATGCCCGTAAAGAACAGAGGCCATATTGCGCCGGAAATGCCGTGAGAGCCTTTTGTAAATGCCTGCCCCGCCCATATAAGCTCCTGAAGCGCGATAATGCGTGACAGGGAAGTGTCCTTGACCAGCGTAATAATTTCGTTGGACATGGGCGGCACGATTCGCTTCACCATTTGCAGAAGCGTGACCTTAAAAAATATCTGTGAGCGCGACATTCCCAGCACCAGTCCTGCTTCGTTCTGACCTACGGGCACGCTCTGTATGCCGCCGCGGTATATTTCGGCGAAATAGCAGGCGTAGTTGAAGATAAACGCCGCGCAGGAAGCGATAAACCGTCCGCTTTCTCCGCTGCCCCAAATGGGATTGCCCCACACAAGACCGGGGAAGTAGTATATGATCAGAAGCTGAAGCATAAGCGGAGTGCCTCTGACCACCCATATTACCGCCTTGATAAATCCGCTGAGCGGTTTGAACTTGCTCATGGAGCTGAGAGAAATCAGCAGTCCCAAGGGAATCGCGCCTATTAGGGTGACGGCAAACAGCTTCAGGGTCTGAAGAAATCCGGCGTTCAGCGCGGCAAAAACCGTGGGAAACTGCTCTGCAAAGGTTTCAAGAAAAGGAAACCATTCATAAAGAGTCGAAAGCATTGAAAGACCTGCCTTATAAATTCAAAAACTTGGCAAATACACAGTTTATCCCCGGCGCATACCGGGGATAAACTGTATAAGGTAATTATTCTGTGTCCGCTTACTGAGCGATGAGCGCTTCCTGCACTCCGTACTGCTCAGCCAGTTCCTGCATGGAGCCGTCGGCGTAGCTGTCGGCGAAGAACTTGTTCAGCTTTTCGGTAAGATCGCTGCCTTTTCTGAATCCGACGCCGTACTGCTCGTCGTTGAGACCGACGGTGTATGTAAGGTTCTCCCAAGAGGTGCCCTCGCCTATCATTGCGCCTGCCATAAGCTTGTCAATAACAGCTGCCTCAGCCGTGCCGCCTGCAACCTCCATAAGAGCGGTAGCCTGGTCAAGCACACCGGTAAACTCATAGTCAAGCGCTTCAAGCTGTCCCTGACCTGCGCTGCCCGATTCGACCGCAAATTTCAGATCCTTGCAAGCCTCGACAGTGCTGTACTGCTCGGCCTTGTCCTTGGGAACTACCACAACCTGCTGATTGTTGCAGTAAGGGTTGGAGCAGCTCATGGCGCTGGTAACACCCTCGTCAAGGGTCATACCGTTCCATATGCAGTCAACGGTTTTACCGTCAAGCTCCATGATTTTTTCGTCCCAATCGATAACGACGAATTCAATGTCAACGCCCAGAGACTCGGCGAAAGCCTTAGCCATGTCGGCGTCAAAGCCTATCCACTCGCCCTTTTCGTTCTGGTAGTCCATGGGCTCAAAGCTGGTGATGCCCACAACCAGTTTGCCCTTGTCCTTGACATACTCGTAATCGGTCATCTCAACGTCTTTTCCGTCGTCCTTTGCATTGCCTGTACATGCGGCAAGGGACAGACACAGCATAAGCGCCGCGGTAACTACGGCAATGATTTTCGTAAATTTCATAATAAAAATTCCTTTCGGTTTGAAAATATTCGGCGGGGTGCCGCCGTTTTATCGCTTTAACGCGATAATGTGATAAACTGTATGTATATAATACCGCTGACTGGGTTGTTTGTCAATAGCTTTTTGAAAATTCCCGATTTTTATGTCGCGGGCGGCGAATATCAAAAAATACCTCCTTCCTCTTTATTTTTGATGTAAGGTATGATATAATAAACAAAATAGTCTTTGCGGTGCAAGCCTTTGCGGCTTTGGCCGCCCGGATAACAAACAGCATCTGCCGATGTTCACTGCTCTTTAGCAATTATCTCTTTCTGTGGGTAGCTTCAAGTCTGCTATCGACACGCTTCCAAGTTTTGCTGTATTTCTGTCGTAAAACGAGCAGATTTAGGCTAACGGCGCAGGCTTCTCTCCAATTAGTCGAATCGTTATGCCCTTTCAACTCACCGCCTTGCAGTTACAGCGTGTCGAGAAGAGGGGAGAGATTCTAAAGAGAGGGGAGAAGATACATCGTCTCC
>JBJDYY010000234.1:0-1623 GCA_051867715.1 Candidatus Avispirillum sp. | reverse complement strand
TTTTGGAGTCCTTAGAACCTTTTTCTCAAAAAAGGTTCTAAGCGGAGCGCGAGGCAGCGCCTCGCAAATACTCACCGGGGCATGGGGCAGCGCCCCATATATTATCGGTACGCGGGGCGGAGCCTCGCGTATATCTCACTTGCGGTTTTCGGCTTTATCCAGAGAGGCGGCAATGAAGCCCTTGAACAGGGGATGCGCTCTGTTGGGGCGGGATTTGAATTCCGGATGGTACTGAACGCCCACATGGAAAGGTCTGTCGGAAAGTTCCACCGTTTCCACCAAACGTCCGTCGGGCGAATGGCCTGACACCGTAAGTCCTGCGGCAATAAGGCTTTCGCGGTAGTCGTTGTTGAACTCGTAGCGGTGGCGGTGACGCTCGGAAATATTTCGCTCTCCGTAGCAGCGCTCCATAGTTGTGCCGGGCTCTATAACGCAGGGATATGCGCCCAGTCTCAGCGTGCCGCCCTTGTCAATATCGTCGCTCTGACCGGGCATAAAGTCAATCACCTTGTTTTTGCACAGCTCGTTGAACTCGCCGGAGTTTGCGTCCTCAATGCCCAGCACATTTCTGGCGTACTCGATAACCGCTATCTGCATACCAAGACATATACCGAAATAGGGCACATAATTCTCTCTTGCGTATTTTGCAGCCAGTATCATACCCTCAATTCCGCGGTCACCGAAGCCGCCGGGCACGATAATTCCGTCAAGGGCGGAAAGTCTCTCTTCGTAATTTGCCTCCGTCAGGGTCTCGGAGTCGATCCAGTCAATTCTGATGTGAGTGTTGAGAATATATCCCGCATGGCGCATTGCCTCCGCCACGGAAAGATACGCATCGTGAAGCTGCACATACTTGCCCACAAGACCTATATTAACTTCCTTTTCGCGGGACTTTATGCGCCGAACCATGTCCGTCCATTCCTTAAGGTCGGCGTCGGGAGCGTCAATACCCAGCTCGCGGCACACCACGGAGGAAAAGTTTGCCTTTTCCAGCATCAGGGGAGCCTCGTACAGGTAAGGTAGTGTAATATTCTCTATGACGCAGTCCGGCTTTACATTGCAGAACAGCGAAATTTTCTTGAATATGGATTCCTCCAAAGGCTTGTCACAGCGAAGCACAATAATATCCGGGTTTATTCCCATGCCCTGCAGCTCCTTTACGGAATGCTGGGTAGGCTTAGACTTGTGCTCGTCGGAGCCGCTGAGGAAAGGCACCAGAGTAACATGAATAAACAGGCTGTTTTCGCGTCCTACCTCAAGAGAAATCTGACGCACCGCCTCAAGAAAAGGCTGCGACTCAATGTCTCCGATAGTGCCGCCGATCTCGGTTATAACCACATCTGCATCGGTCTTTTTACCTACTCGGTACAGAAAATCCTTGATTTCGTTGGTAATGTGAGGAATGACCTGTACGGTGGAGCCTAAATATTCGCCGCGCCTCTCCTTGTTCAGCACATTCCAGTACACCTTACCGGTAGTAAGGTTTGAATATTTATTCAGGTCTTCGTCAATAAATCTTTCATAATGCCCCAGATCCAAGTCCGTCTCCGCACCGTCGTCGGTAACAAAAACCTCGCCGTGCTGATAAGGACTCATTGTGCCGGGGTCAACATTGATGTAAGG
>JBJDYY010000233.1:0-7418 GCA_051867715.1 Candidatus Avispirillum sp. | reverse complement strand
CTTTCCCGGATATAGAAATCATATATCCGAAAGAAAGAAACAGGGAAATGCGCGTGCTGACGCTTGACGAGCAGGAAACATTGGTTCAGTATCTTACCTCCGACACCGACAGCATAAAATTCGGAATACTGCTTGCCCTGCTTACCGGAATGCGCATAGGCGAGATATGCGCGCTGAAATGGAGCAGCATTTCGCTTGACGAAAAAACGGTGCATGTCTGCGCAACCATGCAGAGGCTGAAAACATTTGAACAGGGTACCGAAAAAAAGACAAAAGTAATTGTGGGCGACACAAAAAGCGAGACTTCCGACCGAGTCATACCGCTCAGCGATTTTGCCCTGTCGCTTTGCCTCAAAATGAAACCGGAGTCGGAAGACGCCTACGTGCTGACGGGAGACGCCGAACGGTTTATGGAGCCGAGAGCAGTGCAGTACCGTTTGGGAAAATATACCGCCGCCTGCGGACTTGACGGAGTACATTTTCATGCGCTCCGGCACACATTCGCCACACGCTGCGTAGAGGTCGGATTTGAAATCAAATCCCTGAGCGAGATTTTAGGCCATTCAAGCACAAAGGTCACACTTGACCGATACGTTCATTCATCGCTTGAGCTGAAGCGCTCAAATATGGACAAGCTTTCGGCTATAGGTATGTAAAAATATGTGTAAGTTTTTTCAGCCGTCAGAATAATCAGTCACTTAAGTGAAAACCCGTTGCGGCGCAAAGGATAGCGGCATTTTTTAGCACAGTATGCAGCTCTGCGAGTTTTTTTGTAAAAATAATTGCAATATACATATTATTGTGTTATAATTACTTAAAACTATTATTTACGCGGCAAGCACGGAGTATGCAGCTCTGCGACTGTTGAAAATCAGGCGTCAAATAAAAAAGCAGCCGTTAATAACAGCTAAAAAACCGAGGTGCACCAAAGAGTGAACCTCGGTTTTATTTACAGAAAAGCAAGAATATAACCGTGACAGTAATTGATACTTTTTCAAACCGGTGTTCATATCCTGTCCGCTGCGAAAGCGGGCTTTTATGCACTGTTGTTTCACCGAATGTCAGCGATTTGCCGAGCAAATACAATGTGTTGAATACTTTTCTGTATTCATTACTGACCGTAAACATCCGTGAAACAGTATGAGACTAAATAAATCTTTTATAATCATATAATGTTTTCACAATAAGTTATTTACGTAAAATTAATATAGCACAAAAAAAGGCTGTAATCTCAAAATTTTTTTGAGATTACAGCCTTTTTTACTCTTATATGTTTATTTTATTTTTAATTCTTTCACCGGCAAAAGCTCGATATATCCTCTTGTACCCACGGGCTCAAGCTGTATTTTGGGATTTTCGCTGTCCCACTGAAAGCCTGCAAGCGCGGGATCGTACTTCTTCTCGGCGTTCTGAATTTCTGCGATAGCGGCCTCAAAGTCCTCCTCTCTGAAAGGCTCCCCGCGGAACATCAGATATTTTGCAGCGGGAATCTCAATAACATCGTACCCCTCGGGAACCTCTCCGTCATAGTCGCAGGGCACCTCAACGCCCTGAACATACTCGCTTGTTCCCCCCTTTATATACTTATGGGGCAGCCACATACAAACGGGCTCACCGCAGAGGGACTTTATGCTTGTAAGCACTCCCCACACATCGCAGCCTACCTCCCGGCAGTACGAGAAATACTCCGTCGCCTTGACGCCGCGCTTAATAATCGCCTTTCTCACAGGCTTTTCCACCATCTGAACAAATACAGTTCTTGCCTCTTTCATCTTTTCGTCTCTCCTTTTAATGTGCTGATATTTTACGCCGTAAGGAGTAAAAAGCTGCAGCGGTACGGGACTTTTTGCATACTTTTTCGGATTGCACCCGAACTCGTGCGCAAACGCCCGGGTGTAACCGTCCACACTGCCGAAACCCATATCGAAAGCCACATCCGTAATCCGGCAGTTTTCGTCCCTCAGCCGAAGCGCCGAATTTCTCAGCCTCAACCTGCGGATATAATCCGAGGGAGCAAGTCCCGTAAAGAGGGCAAACAGCCGCCGCGCATACCACGGAGAAAAACCGGCCGCCCTTGCAAGATCCGCGGCACTTATCTCTTCACGCAGATGCTTTTCAATATAGTCCTGCATACGCTGTACGGCTTCAATCCTGTCGTCCATTACACCGCTCCTTTCTTTTTTACGCCTTTCGGCGCTCTCACCTTGCGGCTTATATAATATAGCACGGCGCCCCGTGAAAAATCTCGACCGTTTTTGCTATCTTGAAAGAAATCATTACATCTTTTTTCTGTACTCAATCGGCGACATTCCGTATTCCCGCATAAACAGCCTGTCAAAGTACAGCGGGTCTCCCACCCCCACCGACGAAGCGATCTTTGCCACCGTATCGTCCGTATTGCGAAGAAGCTGTGCCGCCACGGATATTCTGAACTTGTTTATATAAACAATGGGAGACATACCGTAGCAGCGTCGGAAAACCGCAAAGAAATTGGACCGGGACATATGCAAAAGTCCTGCCATATCCTCTATCCTGATTTTATTCATATAGTTTTCGCCGATATAGTCGGACAGGCGGAGCATGGCTTCATTTTCCCTTTTCTCCTTGGGCGCCGCTGCACCGAAAACAATGTCAAGCACCTTATAAATGCAGGAGTATTTCTCAAAAATCCCGTCTGCGGAAAACAGCATATCAAAAACGCCGCTAAGCTCTTTTTCGTATTGCTTCGGCAAAAGGGTCGGAAATTCAAACAGTCTCTCCGGTCTGTCCGTTTTATTAAGCGTCACATCAATAAACAGCCAGCGGGCGCGCATATTGCCGCTGCGGGGGGCGGCTCTGTGCACTATGGACTGCCTGACTCCCGCGGGAGCAATAAAAAAGCCGCCCTCTCCCGTGTTTTCCTGCTTTTTCGTACCTATGCGAATATCGTAGCTTCCCTCAACCGCCTGCACAACGGACAGCCACGGCAGGACTTTCACATGTTTCACGCCGTCTATATCGCAGCTGCAAAGCGAATCAATCGAAAAATACTTAATATCCGCGCTCTGTATGTCCATTCACAATCTCTCCTTTTCGCCGGCGCGTCAAAACCGCGTCCTGTAATAGTATTGTACAGCATTTTCGTACTATTGTCCATTGTTTTTCGGATTATTTTACAGTATTCTGTAATTGAAATATATCTTGGGAGGATATTATGGAATTTTATACGCAGAGCGGACTTGTGCGTCCCGTAAGGCTCAGCGAAAAAACAAGGCAGTTTGCCTATGATTCGCTTCATCACAAATACGGTCTTGACACAAGAAAGACAGACGCGGTTGCTCTTGACGGCATTCCGAATTTTGAAGATTTGACTCCTCTGGAGCAATATGACATTGCCGTCAGAGAAATATGCCAAAATGCTCCCATAAGGATATGCGACGGCGAGCTTATAAGCGGCGCGGCAACACTCGGCGGCGCCATAAAGCATGTTGTTCCCGCCACTCTGAACGGTGAATATATGTGCGGCAGTA
Organism: Candidatus Avispirillum sp.; assembly: GCA_051867715.1. Taxonomy (GTDB): domain Bacteria; phylum Bacillota; class Clostridia; order Oscillospirales; family CAG-272; genus Avispirillum. Next base: position 3,909 of record JBJDYY010000233.1, on the reverse strand, counting down.
TCAGCCATTTGACCGTAGACTTTGACAGCGTGCTGAAATACGGAATAACGGGGATCCGCGCCCGCGCAGAGGAGTCTCTCAAAAAGTACGCGAAAAGCGAGCGCGAGCCCTTTCTCAGGAGCTGTCTTAACTGCCTTGACAGCTTTGACATCTGGCACAAACGCTATCTTGACGCCCTGAAGGACAGCCCGGAATATGCGGACAACTACCGAAATCTGAAAAAAGTGCCCCTTCAGCCTGCCGAAAACTTTTACGAGGCGGTGCAGAGCATATGGTTCACCTTTGCCTTTCTCCGCCTCTGCGGAAACTGGCCGGGAATAGGCAGAATAGATTATATGCTGGGAGAGTATCTTGAAAACGACCTGAAAGCCGGTGCAATCACCCTTGACAGAGCAAGAGAGATACTGGCGCACTTCTTTATTAAGGGATGTGAGTGGATATCCGGAGGCAACTATGTCAGCGGCGACGCCCAGCATTATCAGAACATACTCATATGCGGCACAGACGAAAACGGAAAAGAAGTTACCAATTCCGTAACATACCTTGTGCTTGATATACTTGAGGAACTGGGAATAAGCGATTTCCCCACCTCGGTGCGCCTTAACAAAAACACTGATGAAAAGCTTCTTCGCAGAGTTGCCGAGGTCATGCGTTTCGGAGGCGGAATGCTGGCGGTATATAACGAAGACCTGATAATCGACGCCATGACTTCATACGGCTATCCTCTCAAAGAAGCGCGCTCCTTTGCCAACGACGGCTGCTGGGAGGTGCAGGTGCCGGGAGCAACGGACTTTCAGTATATGCCCTTTGACTCTCTTGCACTGCTTCAGCGCAAAACCCTGAAAGAATACGCCGAAAATCCGGACTTCCCCGATTTTGAAAGCCTGTACGCTCAGTATGTAAAAAATCTCAGCGACGAAGTCACCCATATGTGTACCTCTTGCGCACGAAACTTTTACCCTGCGGATGTGCCGGAAAAAGAGCGCCGCTGCAAAACGGCAGACCCCTGCACCCTTGTATCACTTTTCGAAAAAGGCTGTATAGAAAAAGGCCTGTCCTACCTGGAGGGCGGCCCCGTGTACTGCGTCCGCTCTCCCCACATCGGAGGCTTTGCGGACACGGTAAACAGCCTGTATGCCATAAAAAAACTGGTATACGACGAAAAGAAACTGTCCCTTTCCGAATTTATTGAAATACTGAAAAACAACTGGGAGGGCGAGGAAGCCCTGCGGCAATATGTGCTGACTCACTACTCCTACTACGGCAGCGACAACGACGAGGTCGATATGCTTGCGTCGCGCCTGCTTACGGACTTTGCGGATATATGCGACTCCATGGACGGAAAATGCGGCTACCGTTTCCCTGCGGGAGTCAGCACCTTCGGCAGACAGCTCGGATGGGCGCCGCAGCGTCTCGCATCCCCTCACGGCAGAAAAGCGGGAGAGGTGCTCGCCGCCAACTGCTCTCCTACGCCGGGCACCGATATAAACGGAGCCACCGCAGTTATTCGCTCCTACGGCAAATGCAATCTCAGGCGTATGGTCACGGGAGCGGCGCTTGATATAAAGCTCACCCCCTCAAGCGTTGCGGGAGAGGACGGAATAGGGGCGCTTACCGCTCTTATGCGCGGCTTTGTGGCTACGGGCGGGTGCTTTATGCAGCCGGATGTGCTGGACGCGGCGGTGCTGAAAGAAGCGCAGGAGCATCCCGAAAACTATCAGACCCTGTCCGTGCGCGTTTCAGGCTGGAACGCCCGCTTTGTCACCCTTAATAAAGAGTGGCAGGATATGGTCATCGCCCAGAACGAGGGAAAATAAAAAATATATATATGAAAATTACGAAAATACAGCGTTTTTGTATGCACGACGGGCCGGGAGTCCGCACCGTGGTTTTTCTGGCGGGGTGTCCCCTGCGCTGCTCCTGGTGCCATAATCCGGAGGGGCAGTCATTCGATACAGAAATACTGTTTGAAGCAAAAAAATGTATAAACTGCGGCGCCTGCGCTGCTGCCTGCCCCATGGGAGCGCACAGCTTTGCAGCGGGAGTCCACGCTTTTGACAGAGACAAATGCATTTCGTGTATGAAATGCACCAAGGTATGCTGTACCAAAGCACTGGAGCCGTCGGCGGTTGATATGACGGCGGACGAAATTTTGGCGTTTGTCGAAAAAGACCGCGCTTTCTACGGAAAAGAGGGCGGCGTCACCCTGTCGGGAGGAGAGCCGCTTGCGCATCCGCGAAAGGCAATTGAGCTGCTGACGGAATGCAGAAAGCGGAATATCGGCACCGCCGTTGAAACAAGCGGATATTTCGACGCTTCCCTGCTATCTGAGCTTGTCCCCCTTGTTGACATTTTCCTGTGGGATTTCAAGGACTCAAACGACACAAGACACAAAGAATATACGGGAGTGTCCAACGAAAAAACAAAAAACAACCTCCTGCTTGCAGACTCAATGGGTGCGAAAAGTATCCTCCGGTGCATAACGGTAAAGGGCGTAAATGCGGAAAAAGAGCACTGGGGGAAAATCGCAAAGCTGTGGAAAAGCCTCAACCACAGCCTGTATGCGGAGCTTATACCGTATCACGCCATGGGCGGCTCAAAAATGCTGCTTCTGGGAAGACCCGATAACGGCCGCCCCGATTGGATACCCACACAGGAAATGATGAACGAAGCAAAAGAATACCTCTCAGCCTTGGGCGTAAGGGTGAAATGAAGCAGAAAACAAAACACATAAAACAGCCTGTTGCTTCGGCAACAGGCTGTTTTGCATTTGCAGAAAAACCGTTCTCATACCTTTTGTAATCCGGAATTTATTACATATCGAAATTACTGACACTTCTGCTTGCTAAATCATAGTCCACATAATAATACCGCCCGCTATCAGTTGTCAATCCAATTTGTATCGTATGTGCATTTAAGTCACAGCCGTCTGCAATTATTTCCGCATTTGATATTTCGTAATCATCCGTATTCGATATCAAAAAAAGCTGAATGGTAAATGCATCGTAATTTGTGTCAAAATTACTCCATTTAGTTATATCCGGAACATCAGACAAACCCATATCCGAAATACTTTTGTAAGCCTCGGTAAAATAGCTTGATATACCGTTGTTTATTTGATAAACAGAAGCCGCCACCGGCGCAAACTCATCCAGCACTTTGCTGTCGTCAAAGTTCTGTTCTTCACCCTCCCCAAGCTTTTCAAGGCGTATGGTCTCGCCCGAATCATAAATCAGACTTGTCCGTATTTCTAAGTAAGCTGTATTTTGTCTATAAGAAGCGACCCATATATCTTCAGTTTCAACGCATATGTTATCGGAAAGCCTATAATATACAAACACATTAGCTCGAAAAGTTGCAAAGAAATATATAGGTATTTTAATGCCGCAATAGGATATATAACCGCTTACCTTTTCTCCGTACGAGGATATGAACAAACTCCCGTCATCAGACACCCATTGACAGTTTTTCTGACACTCCGGCGAATATTTATAATCAATACTATTGCAGCCTGACATTGAAAGAAGTAAAACAAAAGCCAAAACCGATATAATGATCCTGCCATTTCTCATAATGCCACCGTAAAATATAAATAGTTGTAATATTACAGGTCAATTGTATCACACAAAAACACAAATTTCAACAATAACGCAGTAACCTCACATTATACTGTATGTAATAAAATTAACCGCAAAATTGACCGCACTTTTGACCGCATTTTTGACCGCACTTTTTGAAAAACGGAACAAAAATACTTAATTTTTCAAGTCTTGCAATGATATATCGCTTGCGCGTGCTTTTCTGCGACTCGGCATCGGAACAGCGCAATTATAACAGAATTATTTTAACGCCTATTTCTGCCTACGGTTTTTCTTTTAAGGTTCTGCAACTTGAAATTAAAAGTCTTCT
>JBJDYY010000232.1:0-7431 GCA_051867715.1 Candidatus Avispirillum sp. | reverse complement strand
ATCCCATTGAGGACAGCGTGATAAAAAGCCGCAGCGAGCGGCTTGTCCGTGAGTATATTGCCGATGTGTGCCCCGAGGGCATGCCGAAACGGGTAGAATATCTGTTTTCCCGTCTTGCCCGCAGCGTTGAAATGAACGCCCGTGAACTCAGCGACGAATTTGCCCACAGCCGATTCAGACCGCGGGGATTTGAACTTAAGGTGGGCAGCGAGGAGCTTCCCTCCTATCCCATACCCGTCACCGACGGCTGCCTTATGTCCGTTGCGGGGGTAGTTGACAGAGTGGACACCTACAAGGACGGCGACACCGTATATGTACGGGTCGCGGACTATAAAACGGGAGCAAAAAGCTTCAGGCTGTCCGATGTGACGGAAGGCAAAAATGTACAGCTTCTTCTGTACCTGCTGTCTCTGTGCGCCTGTCCCGATGACTGCGGCTTCCGCAAAAAAATCGCGCCGGACGGGGAGCGACTGGCGCCGGCGGGTGCCGTGTATTTCAGCAGTCTGCCTACAGCAGCGGGAGCGGAGAAGCCCTCATGCACGCCGGGCGCGGGAGAAGCCTCTGCCTCGGTATCAAGAAGCGGTATTTTTCTGAATGATATAAATATAATGAAAGCCATGGACGATGAGCTCAGCGGCAGATTTTTGCCCGTAAAATTCGTAAAGAAATACGGCGAGTATAAAGCAGCAGGCTCGTCGGAGCTTGTGGACGCCGACGGAATGGCGGAGACGGAGCGGCTTATGTGCTCCTCCCTGTCACAGCTTGGCAAACGAATGCTCAGCGGCGACGGAGCAAGCCGACCCTCCGCAGACGGCAAATCACCCTGTACATGGTGTGCGGCGGCGCCTGTTTGCCGTCACGGAGTCAGAAAAGCAGTAGAGGAAGGAGACGGGGACGGTGAGTGAACGGAAATGGACGGACGCGCAAAGAGCCGCTATTGACTACCGCAACGGAAACCTTTTGCTTTCCGCAGCGGCGGGAAGCGGCAAGACCGCCACGCTTACACAGCGGATTATAGAGCTTATCGAAAAGGACGGCGCGGACCTTGACAGAATGCTGATAGTCACCTTTACAAAGGCGGCGGCATCTGAGCTTCGCAGCCGTCTTGCGGGCGCCCTGTCGGAGGCGGCGGCAAAAAATCCCGAAGACAGGCATATAATACGGCAAATATCGGCGCTGGAAAGCGCCCGGATTTCCACCATGCACAGCTTTTTCAATTCCGAGCTGAAGCCGTACGCAGCGCGTCTCGGTCTACCGCCGGATTTTCGCACGCTGGACACATCGGAGACTGCCGTATTGCTGTCGGACTCCATGTCGCAGTGCATAGCCTCCTGCTTTGAGCGGGGCGGCGAGGAATCGGAGCGCTTCAAGCGCCTTGCGGACTGCATTTCCGGCGCAAAAAATGAGGACGGACTTGACAAGGCGCTTTTGAAAATACGTGACGATCTGTATTGCCGCGGCATTGATTCAAATAAACTCCGCGAAAACGCGAAAAAGACCGCCGACTCCTGCAAAGAGCCTTTTGACACGGGATATTTTGAGGGAGTGCGGCGTCTTATGCGCGCCGTATCACGCAACTATAAAGAGCGTTTTGACGAAGTTCTTGAGGCTTTGAAAAACACTGAAAACCCAGGCGGCGATATTGAGGTGGCGCTCTCTTGCGCCGACGCCGCAGAAAGGCTGGGATATGCGGCAGACGCAAGGTATGCCGAAGCATATGCGTTTTTTGCAAACTTCAGCCTGCCCGATATGAGCCGCAAAAAACAAAGCGATGACGCCGCAGAGTGGCACTTGGAGCTGTCTGAACTTAAGAAAGGATTCGTTGAGAAAAAAAAGGGGCTTGAAGGCTGTTTTGCCTCATCTCCCGAAGAAACGGAGCTCATATGCCTTGAAAACGCCCAGCGCACCGATACGCTGGCATGGGTGCTTGAGGGCTTTGAAAAGCTGTACGGAGAAGCGAAAAGGGAGCGCGGCGCCATTGATTTCAACGATATGGAGCAGCTTGCGCTGTCGCTGTTCGTGTCCCCGGACAGGACTCCCACGGAGCAGGCGAGAGCCGCGGGAGAAAAGTTTGACTATATATTCATAGACGAATATCAGGATACCAACGAAACGCAGGACAAAATTTTCAAAGCGGTGGCGTCAAACACCTCACGCTTTATGGTAGGAGACGTGAAGCAGTCCATATACGGTTTTCGCGGAGCCTGCCCAGAGATATTTACCGACTACCGCAGGCGCTGGTCTGACGGTGACGGCGGCAACGCCGTGTTCATGAGCGAAAACTTCAGGTGCGGCGAGGGGATAATTGATTTTTCAAATCTGGTTTCCCGACACATTTTTTCCACCGGAGCCACCCCGTTTGAAAAGGCGGACGAGCTTGTCTTTTCAAAGAAAAACGACGGCGACACTCTTCCCGTTTACCGTCCCGCTCAGCTATGCCTTGTGGAAAAACCCGAAGAAAGCGACGGAGAAAACCGGGAGGCGCAGTATGTCGCAGACCGTATCGCGTCACTTTTGTCAGGTGAAGTTCTTGACGACGGCTCCCCCATACGGGCGCGTGATATTGCAATACTTCTGCGCAGCAGTACCCACGCCGAGGACTATGCAAGGGCGCTTGCGGAGCGCGGTATTCCCGTCAGCAACGAAATCAGCGAAAACTTTTTCGCCTACGGCGAGGTAATGCTGATAATCTGCCTGCTTCGCAGCGCCGACAATCCTCTGCGGGATATTTATCTGGCGGGAGCTATGAAAAGTCCCCTGTTCGGCTTTACTCTTGAAGAACTTGTAAAAATCAAATCGTCTGCAGGCGACATGCCGCTGTGGTATGCCGTCCGCGGATACGGTATAGGCGGCGAGGACGGAGAGCTTCGGCTGAAATGCTCACGTTTCGTGGGAAAGCTTGAGTCATGGCGCGAGGCTTCACGGGAGCTGTATGCCGACGAAATGCTTCGTCTTGTTATTAACGGCACGGGACTTCGCAAATACCGCGGCGACAGACAGCGCTCACCCGCCGACATTGCGCGAAGCGTAAAGATTATGGAGGATCACGCGGCGGCGGTTGCAAAGCGCGGAGGCGGACTTCACGAACTTGTGCGGTATCTGGAAGCGCTCACCGACGAAAAGGATATGCCCGGTGCCGCCGCTTCATGTGACAGCGTAAGGCTTATGACGGTGCACCACTCAAAGGGACTTGAATTTCCCGTCTGCTTTCTGTGTGAATGTGCGTCTGAGTTTAGCCGCAAAAGATCCTCCGGCGGCATAACTCTCGCGGGCGGAAATATTGCGTTCAAGCTGTACGACGGCAGCGGCTCCGTGCTGTCCAAAACTCCCCTTACCGAAGCGCTTTCTGTCAGCGGACAGCTTTCCGATATTGAAGAAGAAGCCCGGGTTTTGTATGTGGCAATGACAAGAGCGCGGGAGCGGCTGATCGTTACCTGCAAATGCAAAGATCCCGACAAAGAAACAGAAAACAGCATGAGGCGCGCACGGGGAGCGGCTTCGGAATACGATATTCTGACGGCAAAGAGCACGGCTCAGTGGATCCTTGACGCGATTATGAGAGAGCCGGAGTCCCGCTGCTATGAAATCGAAAAGGCGGCGTGGGATAAAGACGCCAAACCGCTCCGACCCTTTATAGGCAAAACGGCGGAAAGCGGAGACAGTAAATCTTTGGACTTTTTCAAAAACTGTCTTGACTTTAAGTACGAAAAGGATTACCTTAGCAATATACCCGCAAAACTTACGGTGTCAAAGCTTGCTCCGGATGTGCTGGACGCGGCGGACCGCAGCGCCCTTGACTCTTCCCGTATTTTTGCTTCAAAAATGCCCGATACTCCGCCGATGCCCCGGTTTTTGTCGGGGGTGCGGCACACCGCGGCAGAAGCAGGCACCGCCACCCATATATTTATGCAGTTCTGCGATTGGCAGAGGCTGTATACAGAGGGAGCCCGGGCGGAGCTTGAGCGCCTCAAGGGCGACGGCTTCATCAGTGCGGAAAACGCCTCTCTCGTGCGGCTTGACGAGATAGAAACCTTCAGAAAAAGCGCGCTTCTCAGCCGTCTTTTGTCGGCGCGCCGGGTGCTTCGGGAGAAGCGCTTCAACGCCGTGCTTGACGCTTCCCTTTTTACAACGGACGCTTCCCTATCGGAGAAGCTTTCCTCCGACGGCGTAAAGATCACGGTACAGGGCGTGGTGGACTGTATGTTTACGGACAAGGACGGCAAAAATATCCTTGTGGACTATAAAACCGACAGGCTGACAAAAGAGGAGCTGTCAGACCCGAAGAAAGCCGCCGAAACCCTTACGGAGCGCCACGGCAGACAGCTTCGGCTGTACCGCGACATCTGCCGCGATATGCTCGGAGCGGACTTTGACGAGGTATATATTTATTCTCTGCACCTTGGGGATGTTATCCCCGTGAAACAGTAAACTAACCTTGAAAGGAATGACACATATGTACGAAAAAATAAAAGAGGAAGCATCTCTTGCGGCGCAGGAGCTTCTGGAGGCGGCAAAGCTTCACGCAGGGCAGATTGTCATAATCGGCTGCTCCACCAGCGAGGTGTGCGGTCAGCGTATCGGCACCGCCTCCGTGCCCGAAGTCGCCGAGGCTCTGTATGACGGACTCAGTCAGGTTTTCGTGCCCCGCGGGATATATATCGCCGCCCAATGCTGCGAGCATCTGAACCGCGCCGTTGTGGCGGAGCGCAAAGCGGTGCCGGGAGCGGAATATGTAAATGTTGTGCCCCGTCCCAAGGCAGGCGGCTCCTTTGCCACCGCCGCATATTCAAAAGCGGAGGATCCCGTGGTGCTTGAGGAAATCCGCGCCGACGCGGGACTTGACATCGGCAGAACGCTTATCGGTATGCACCTGAAAAAAGTAGCGGTGCCCGTGCGCCTTGAGCATGACAGAATAGGCGAAGCAATAGTGACGGCGGCTCGCGTCCGCCCCAAATTTATCGGCGGATGCCGCGCCGTATATGACGACAATCTGATGTAACGCAGGCGCCGCGCCCTGCAAACCCGCACAGGCGCGACGCAGACAAAAAGCAAATACCGATTTTCCCCTCTGATAAAAAATACAAAGGAGCAAATCCGGAATGAAAACGAAAACTATGTATAGAAGTGCCCTGAAACTCGCCGCAGTCCTTGCACTGCTGTGCGCGCTGCTGTGCTTTGCCCTGTCAAGCGAAGCGGGAAATGTGTCGGACGACCCCGCAGACAGCTATGTAAAGGAGACGGCGGAGTACGAGGACAGCACCCTGTCTCTGTGGTTTGAGCACTCATTTAAGAAAGTGTTCACAAGCGATACCACCCCCTCGGGAATGGATACATATTCCGTTTACATGGCAAAAAACGAAATCGAAAACGCTCAGTTCGTGCTGTATTCCGACACAGACAAAACAAAAATGAAAGCGGAAGTCTCCGATTTTACCGCTTCCGACGGCAGCGGTGCGACTATGAGCGCGGAAATATACTATGAAATGTATGTTACCACTTCGGATCTTTACACCACATCGGTGATAGGCTCGACTGAGGAAACCTCTTTCATAAGGGAGGGAGAGACCCCCGACCCCGTGGTGCCGCTGAAAAAGGTCAAAACCTTTAAACTTAATGGCGGCAAGAGTCAGGCGTTCTTCATTAAAATAAAAAGCACTGCCGACACTCCCGCAGGCTGGTATTCTGCGCGGCTAAATATTATGAATTCAGACGGGCAAATTGTCAAGACGGCGACGGTCTTTGCCTATGTATGGGATTTTGCGCTGAGTAACTCCACGGAGTTCCAAACTTCCCTTTATCTTGACAACAACACAAGCTATCAGGGCACATATAAGGCGTTCTATGACTACCTGCTTGAAAACAGAATGTGCGCCATGGATATTCCGGGCACGCTCAATTCCTCAAACCCTTATCTTACCGACGAGAGAGTCAATTCCGTCAGAGTCACAATAAGCGGTGGCGGTACTAACAGTATATATATGGATAGAAGCGTAGAGCAGTATCCGCAGTATCTGTCCATTTACAACGAACTGTCCACCTCGGACATATGGGACAGCGTGAAGGACAAACTGTATTTTTATACAGTGGACGAGCCAATGAGCAAGGAGCAGCAGGACGCCATCGGCAGCGACGGAGCGACGATCGACGACGCTAAAAATACTGCGGCGGTGCTGAACCGCTACTGGCCGGATGCGCGCATTGTCGTACCTTTCCATGAAAATCATCCTTATCCTTATTATACATACCATCAGAATCTATCGGGTATAGCTTCATATAACAAAAGAGACGCCGTTCAGGAAATGATTGACAGCGGCTGTGTCACTATATGGTGCCCGCAGAACTATGCTTTCACTCCTTCAGAAGAGCTGCGCGCACTGGGTTATGCCGGACTTTCCACCGACAAGCTTCGCAACCTTTCCTGTACTATTTCCGGTTTGTATGCCTTGGGCACACCGAACTCCGACGGAAAATATAACGGCGCGTATGCGGGCGGCTATTATGACTGGGAAAGTTTATACGGAGATTTCAAAGACCGGGTGATGTCCTCTAACATAATTGAAAACGAAAGCGGCGAAAAACGGGAGCTTTGGGCTTATAAAGCTGGCTTCAGCGGCGGCTATTCCTACTGTCATCATCTTATAGAAAGCACGGGACTCCAGACGAAAATGATGTTCTGGCAGTTCTATCAGAATGATGTGACGGGATATCTCTACTATGCCGTCAACGATTGGCTCGGCGAGGCTGACACCACGGTAACGGGAGCTTTGAATCAGCTTTCATGGATGCCCAACTCCCATACCTATCCCAACGGGAAAACGATCTACGGTATAGGTACCCTGTTCTACGGCGCGTCCCAGGCGAAGATCATGGGCACCAGCTACATCGGAAGCCTTAGAGTGGAAATCATGCGTGACGGTATCGAAGAGTACCAGATGCTGACAATGCTTGAAGACCTGAAAGGCAAGGACGCAGCTAAAGCAGTAGTTTCAAAGGTTTCTAAGAATGTTGTAAACTATCTCTCCATGCCCGCATTCTCCACCTCCGCATGGTCATCGGATATGGACGAATACGACATTATGGCTTCCGTCAGAAAAGAGCTTGGCAACGCTGTTGAAGCGGCAACCCTTGCAGGACAGTGCGAGCACAATTGGGACAGCGGCACGGTAGTAACCGAAGCAGGCTGTATCACCACAGGCGAGAAGAAGTTCACCTGCACCCTCTGCGGAGCAGAGAGAACGGAGATTATTCCCACCCTGCACAGCACGGGCTCCACTTTCAGCGTAGTCTCCGGCAGCGCAGCAACCTGTACTGCTGACAGCACCGAGATTCTCAGATGCAGCGTGTGCGGCTACGAAAAGGCTTCTACGGTTAAAGCTTTCCACAGCGACAGCAATCACTACAAGTATGAGCAGTACAACGAAACCTCTCACA
>JBJDYY010000231.1:0-7584 GCA_051867715.1 Candidatus Avispirillum sp. | reverse complement strand
TAAAAAAGCTGAGCACGGCTGCAAAAAAAGTTGCCGAGGGCGATTTTTCGGTGCGCCTTGAGGAAAAGTCAAGAGTTGACGAGCTTAGCAGAATGGCCCGGGACTTTAACCTGATGGTGCAGGAACTGGGAAACACAGCTACATTCCGCGAGGACTTTATTGACAATCTGTCTCACGAATTCAAGACTCCTCTTGCCTCTATTGAAGGATATGCTGTGCTGCTGCGGGACTCCACACTCAGCGACGCGGAGCGCTACGATTATGCCGACAGAATATGCGGCTCTGCCCGCAGGCTGTCAAAGCTGTCCGGAAACATTCTGAAAATCTCACAGCTTGAGGGTATGGAAATAGTGCCGGACAAAAAGAAATTCCGCCTTGACGAGCAGCTTCGGGAGGCTGTTCTCCTGCTGGAGCCCGAATGGAGCCGCAAGGAACTTGATTTAGATGTGGAGCTTTCGGAAACGGTATATTACGGAAACCGGGATTTACTTATGCATGTATGGATGAACATTCTGTCAAATGCGGTGAAGTTTACTCCCGACGGCGGCAGTATCGGCGTGTCGCTTGAAACCGTCGGCAACTGTGCGGTCTGCAGAATAAGCGACAGCGGCATCGGTATGGAGGAGGTACAGCTTCGTCATGTATTCGATAAATTCTATCAGGCGGACACGTCTCGCAAGGGCGAGGGCAACGGTCTGGGGCTGACTCTTGCCGCAAGGGTTGTAAAGCTGTGCGGCGGAACGATTACGGCACAGTCGGAGCCGGGCAAGGGTACATCCTTTACCGTAACTCTGCCGCTGTAAAGGCGCGGGCGGCTTTGCACGTTATATTTTTGAGTGGTTTTATATTACAGGTGTCGAACTTCAGTAATTGCAAAAAATATTGACATATAACGGGACGTTGTGTTATAATATGGGAGTATATGGGCATATGCTGCCCGCATACTTTACAGTAAGGACAAATCTCCGCCGGATATATTTTAGCGGAAATAATTAAAAAAACCGGAAAGGATTGGCTTAAAAATGGCTGATAATTTCGTAATTGTTACTGACTCTGCATGTGATCTGAGTCCCGAATTCGCAGAAAAAATCGGCGTACGCGTTATGCCTCTGACTCTTACCGTGGAGGGCTGCGATCCCGTTCTTGACACCGAGGCTGACAAGAAAGCTCTTTATGCCGATTTGAGAGCTAAAAAGTCCGCAACAACCTCCGCCATTAACTATGAGGACGCCCTTGAAGTCATAGGCAAAGAGGTTAAGGAAGGAAACGACGTTCTTTATATCGGCTTTTCCTCCGGACTCAGCAGTACGGCAAGCACCGGTATCCTTGTCTGCAATGAGCTCTCCGAGCAGTACCCCGAAAGAAAAGTGTTCGGCGTTGACTCTCTGTGCGCTTCCCGAGGTGAGGGTCTTCTGGTCTATCTTGCAACTCTTCAGCGCGACAAAGGCGAGCCTATTGAGAAAGTCCGCGATTATGTGGAGGAAACTAAGCTTCATCTTTGCCATTGGTTTACCGTGGATGACCTGTTCTTCCTGAAGAGAGGCGGCCGCGTTTCTGCCGCTACCGCAGTAGTGGGCTCCATGCTTTCCATAAAGCCCGTTATGCACATGGACGACAAAGGTCTCCTTATCAGCGTGGGCAAAGCTAGAGGCAGAAAGGCTTCTATTGATGCTCTTGTGCAAAAGATGGAAGAAACCGCCATCGACCCCGCCTCTCAGACTGTGTTTATCTGCCACGGCGACTGTATCGAGGATGCAGAATATGCCGCAGGCCTTATTAAAGAAAAAATGGGTGTAAAAGAAATTATGATCGATTACACCGGCGCAGTTATCGGCTCTCACTCCGGTCCCGGTACTCTTGCAATTTTCTTCCTTGGCACGCATCGCTGACGCGGTGCAGCTTTCCTCGGCTTGTTTTTCGCGCTGCGGAGGGCATAATACTTATGATTAGGCTTTAGCAGCTTCGCCTTGGTTTTCCCACAGCGGAGACGATTATGTATGCAAAGAAAGGCATAAGCAATGAAAATTACAGGAAATATGTACCGTGATATGGTGGTCAGCGCGGCTTGCTGCCTTGACAACGATAAAGAGCGGGTCAATAATCTTAATGTTTTCCCCGTTCCCGACGGAGATACGGGTATAAATATGAGCCTCACCATGAGCGGAGTGCGCGGCGACTTTGCCGGACTTACCTTTGAGGGCGGCATAGGAGAGGCGGCTCACAAGGCGGCAAACCTTATGCTCAGAAGCGCACGCGGCAACTCCGGCGTTATCCTTTCCCTGTTCTTCAGAGGAATTTCAAAGGCGTGGAAAGAGCTTGACGAGGCTGACTGTGCCGACATTGTACGGGGCTTTGAGCGCGGTGTTACCGAAGCTTACAAGGCGGTTATGAACCCTACCGAGGGTACCATACTCACCGTTATGCGCGTAATGACCGAAAATGCAAAAGAGTCCGTAGACGGCGGAGAGGATGACGTTCACGCTCTGTTCAGCCTTATGTGGAGAGCGGCAGAGGAAACTCTGGAAAAGACTCCCGACATGCTGCCTCAGCTGAAGCAGGCAGGCGTTGTGGACTCCGGTGGCTCCGGTTTTCTCGATGTTATGGAGGGAATGCTCAAGTGTCTGGAGGGCGACCCCGTCAAATCCGTCACTTCCGACAGCGGCAGTGAAACAAAGGGCGAGCAGGCGGCGGATTTCTCCTCATTCAGCACGGAAAGCATTAAATACGCCTACTGCACCGAGTGTATCGTTACCAAAAACGAAAAGTTTGCAGGCGAGGGCACCGCGGAGGCTCTGCATCAGTTTATTATGAAGCTGGGCGACAGCGTTGTTTTCGTAGATGACGCGGAGATAATCAAGCTCCATGTTCATACAAACAAGCCCGGCAAGGTACGTACGGAAGCGCTTCGCTACGGCTCTCTTTACACCGTAAAGATAGAAAATATGAAAAATCAGCACTCTTCCCTTTCCGATGAAGTGAAGAATGCAGCCGAAAAGGCGAACACCGAAACCGCTTCCGCTCCCGAAGCTACCGCGCCCGTAGCACCCGAAAAGAAATACGGCTTTGTTACCGTTTGCATGGGCGACGGTCTTGCTTCCCTGTTCACCGACCTTGCAGCGGACAAAATAGTATCCGGCGGTCAGACAATGAATCCCAGTACGGACGACATCGTAAACGCCGTGCTTCAGACCCCTGCCGAGAATGTGTTCGTTCTTCCCAACAACAAAAACATTCTTATGGTAAGTCAGCAGGCTGCCAAGATTGTCAAAGACAGAAAGGTCATTGTGCTTGAAACCGTTTCCGTCCCCGAGGGTGTGTCTGCAATGCTTGCCTTTGACGAGAGCGCTGAGCTTAATGACAACATCGAAGCTATGAAGGAGGCCGTCGGCGGCGTTACCACTCTTTCCACCACCTATGCGGTGCGCGATACGGAAATAGGCGGCACGGCTATAAAAGAGGGCGAAATTCTGGGAATGTTCAACGGCAAGATAATCTGCACCTCGGATTCCCGCCTTGCATGTATCAAAGGGCTTATGTCAAAGGTTGACGAGGCTTCCTATGTAAATGTATATTACGGCGAGGGCGCCGAGGAAGCTGATGAAGTAACCGCATTCCTTCAGGAAAAATTCCCCGAAGCGGAAGTGATTTCCATGGACGGCGGTCAGCCCGTATACAGCTACATTATTTCAATCGAATAATCATAAGTGTTTCAAAAGCATATCAAAAATCCGTCCTTTCAGGACGGATTTTTTGATCTTCCAAAAACCACCTGCTAAAGAGGTAGAGGCTTTTGCCGCTTAACAATACCGACCGCCGCAGCGGAGGCTCCCCTGTGTAAGGGGAGCCGGAGCCGAAGGCGACTGAGGGGTTGTTGGAGGTGGTAGTGTGACAATCCCTCCGTCACGGCATACGCCGTGCCACCTCCCTTTACACAAGGGAGGCAGAGTATCCCTCCGCATTAGCTGCTGTGAGGCAAATTTGCAAATGTCGGTAGTTTCGGTGGGTCTATGCCCGCCGACAGCAGCAACTTACAGCCGTATAGCAATCTACCGGCTTTACCGGCGGTTTTGATTGATATAAAAGCAGTGAAAAAACGGGAAAAATATGCGTATAATCGGCTGAAAAGAGCGCAAGATTATTTTATGAGAATCAATTCAAAAGCGCTTTCAGTAAGCCTTAAGCTTATTATTGCCGCCGCTGCTCTGTGCGGCGTTGCAATTCAGACCGGTACCTTTACCGGTTTTTCAAATCTGTCTGCTTTCCGCATGTTCACCGTGCTGTCAAACACTCTCTGTGCCGTTTATTTTCTCCCAGCCGCCGTCACAATTGCTCTTTCCAAAAACCGCGACGGCGGAGACAGCCCTCTTCCCTTTCTGAAGGGTATATGCACCATGTGCATTTCTCTCACGGGAATTGTTGCCGCCGCTGTACTTATGCAGTCCGTTAATTTTACAAGTATCGCGGGGATTTCCGCCTTTATTCTGCATATTGCAACTCCCGTTCTAACTGTTTCCGACTGGCTTCTTTTTGACAAAAAAGGCAGATACCGACAGTGGATGCCGGCGGCATGGACAGTGGCGCCGCTTGTATATTTTGTTTATATTATGATTTCGGCTGATTTTCCATATGTGAATCCCAAAAACCGCTATCCGTATCCCTTTCTGGATTATGAGCACATGGGTATGAATGCGTATCTCACCGCTATTGCAATTATCACCGCCGTTTATGTGCTTTTCGGCTATCTCATACGGTTTATTGACCAAAAAGCTGTCATTGAATATTCGTCAAAAGCACAAAATGAGGTGGGTGAAATTTAGTCATTTTCACGGTATTCCCGAAGCGGCGCGAAAAAGTGTCCGATTACGCTTGATTTGCCCTTTGCCTTGCTATAAAATAGGTTTAATGCAACAGATTTTTGCATACGAACCTATTTTTTATATTCCGGAGGAAAAAACATGGCAATCGGAGCAAACGACAGAGTCAGAGTCGGTATCATCGGCTGCGGAGGTATCGCAAACGGCAAGCATTTTCTCGGTCTGAAGTCAGTTCCCGAGGTTGATATGGTCGCTTTCTGCGACATAATCGAGGAGCGGGCGCAGACTGCATGCAAGAAATACGGTACTCCCGACGCAAAGGTATACACCGATTACAGGGAGCTTCTCAGCGATAAGTCCATCGACGTGGTGCACGTCTGCACGCCTAACCGTTCTCACAGCTTCATCACCGTTGACGCGCTGGAAGCCGGCAAGGATGTTATGTGCGAAAAGCCGATGGCTATCAACTCCGCCGAGGCAAAGAAAATGCTGGACGCCGCAAAGCGTACCGGCAGAAAGCTGACTATCGGCTATCAGAACCGTCAGAGAAACGATGCTCTCTATCTTAAGGCTGCCGCTGACCGCGGTGAGTTCGGCGACATCTACTACGCAAAGGCATTTGCGGTACGCCGCCGTTTCGTTCCTACATGGGGCGTATTTCTTAAGGAAGACGAGCAGGGCGGCGGTCCCCTTATTGACATCGGAACCCATGCGCTTGATCTGACCCTTTGGACAATGAACAACTACAAGCCCAAATACTGTGTGGGCACTACATATCACAAGTTCCGTTATCAGACTGAGACAGGCAATGCCTGCGGCGACTGGAATCCTGACGAGTTCACCGTTGAAGACTCCGCTTTCGGTTTCGTTGTCATGGAAGACGGCTCCACCATCAGCCTTGAATCCTCATGGGCGCTCAACACTCTTGAGGTCAGAGAGGCACAGACGCTTATCTGCGGAACCAAGGGCGGCGCAGATATGATTCACGGTCTGCGCTTCAACAGCGTTGAGGGCGGCAGACAGATTATCAAGAATATTGACCTGGGAGTAGGCGCTGTTGACTACTTCAGCGGCAACGCAGGCGGAGAGCCTCATGAGAGAGAGGCTTATCAGTGGATTCACTCCCTTATCGACGGAAAGGATCCCTGTGTTCTGCCCGAACAGGCTTATGTGGTAACTCAGATACTTGAGGGTATTTACGAGTCCGCCAAGACCGGAAACATCGTATTCCTTGACAAATAAGAAGCGGAGGTACTTTTATGAAACTTTGTGTACTTGCAAATCTTTACGGAGATCTGTCTCTTGAAGAAGCTCTTAAAAAGCTAAAGCCCATGGGCGTTGAGGCTGTTGAAATCGGTGCCGGCGGCTTCCCCGGAAAAGCACACTGCGACCCCGAGGTGCTGCTTGCAGACGACAAAAAACTTCAGGAGTGGGTTGACACCTTTAAGCGCTACGATATTGAGCTTGCTGCTCTTTCCTGCCACGGCAACCCCGTGCATCCCGACAAAAAAATTGCCGAGAGCTTTGACAGGGATTTCAGAAACACCGTTCTCCTTGCCGAGAAAGTAGGCGTTGACACGGTTGTTACCTTCTCCGGCTGTCCCGGCGGAAGCCCCGAGGACAAGACTCCCAACTGGGTCACCTGCCCCTGGCCGGACGATTTTCTCCATATTCTTGAATACCAGTGGAACGATGTGCTTATTCCCTACTGGAAGGAAGCAGGCGCTTTTGCCCAGAGCCACGGCGTAACAAAAATCGCCTTTGAGATGCATCCCGGCTTCTGCGTATACAATCCCGAAACCCTTATGAAGCTGAGAGCGGCGGTAGGTCCCGTTATCGGCGCAAACTTCGACCCCTCACACTTGGTATGGCAGGGCATCGACCCCGTGGCGGCTATCCGCTATCTGGGCGACGCTATCTACCATTTCCATGCAAAGGATACGAAGATCGACGATATTAACACTGCCCGCATCGGTGTTCTCGACACGAAGCATTACGGCGACGAGGCTAACCGTGCCTGGGTATTCCGCGCTGTCGGCTACGGTCACGATGTGAAGTGGTGGAGAGACATTTGCTCCGAGCTTCGTCTTGTGGGCTACGACAAGGTTATGTCCATTGAGCACGAGGACAGCCTTATGTCTATCGACGAGGGACTTTCCAAAGCAATAGAGACCCTTAAGCAGTGCATCATAAAGGAGCCTAAGCCCGGTACCATGTCCTGGGCGTAAGGATTATAAATTATAAATTATAAAATGTAAAAAGGAAACTGTCAGCGGCAGTTTCCTTTTTTTGTATCCCGAAAACCACCTGCTAAGCAGGTGGTTCAAAAGAGGCTTTTGCCGATGGTTAGTCCCGCCGCAGCAGAGGCTCCCCTGTGTAAGGGGAGCTGGCGCCGAAGGCGACTGAGGGGTCGTTTGGAAAATCACAGTGAGACAATCCCTCCGTCACGGCATACGCCGTGCCACCTCCCTTTGCACAAGGGAGGCGAAAGAACCCTACCGCATTTGCGACTGTGTGACAAACTTGCAAATGTCGGAAGTATCAGTGGTCTCTAAGCCCCGCCGTAGACAACAACTTACAGCAAAATAACAAACCACCGGCTTTGCCGGTGGTTTTGATTCGTTATAAAACCGCCTGACCTTTCGGTCAGGCGGTGATATTTATCCCATAACAGCTTCTACCTTGTGAGTGCCGCCGTCAAGCACGGGGGTAATAACGCCGCCGCTGACGATTTCGCCGTCAAGGGTGAGGCTTACTACGCCTTTCTGAG
>JBJDYY010000230.1:0-7643 GCA_051867715.1 Candidatus Avispirillum sp. | reverse complement strand
GTTACCATGGAAGTAACCTTTACCGGTTCCTGGTACGATGAGACCGCTGAGAAGGAAGCTGCAAACAAGCTTATCGCTTCCGGCTGTAAGCTTATCAGCCAGCACGCTGACTCCATGGGTGCTCCTACCGCATGTGAGACCGCAGGCGTTCCCAACGTTTCCTACAACGGCAGCACCGTTGCAGCTTGCCCTAACACTTTCATCGTTTCCTCCAGAATCAACTGGGCTCCTTACTACGAGTTTGTAATCAAGGCAGTTCAGAACGGTGAAAAGATTCCCGCTGACTGGACAGGTACTCTTGCTACCGAATCCGTTCTTCTTACCGAAGTTAACGAGCAGGCAGCAGCAGAGGGCACCGCTGATGCTATCGCAGCAGCTAAGAAAGAGCTTGAGGACGGCACCCGTCACGTGTTCGATGTAACCACCTTTACCGTTGAAGGTAAGGCTGTTGACGAGACTCTTCTTGCTGATGTTGACACCGACGCTAACTACGAGGCTGACACTGCTGTTGTGTCCGACGGCTACTTCCACGAGTCCGAGTTCCGCAGCGCTCCTTACTTCCAGCTCGAGATTGACGGCATCACTCTGCTTGACAGAAACTACGGCTGATTTATCAAAAAGTAATGTTCATACGGGGACGGGGTACAAATGTACCCCATCCCCTTGAATGTTTTACGACCGCTTTTACACGGTCGTAATAGCATTTATAAAGGCTTTTTTGCGGAGGTTTCCAGTGGAAGAAAATATTGCGATAGAACTGAAAGGTGTCTCGAAAAGCTTCGGACAGGTAGTTGCCAATAAAGATGTGAACCTGCAGGTCAGACGCGGGGAAATTCTTGCCGTACTCGGTGAAAACGGAAGCGGCAAGACCACCCTTATGAATATGATTTCGGGTATATATTACCCTGATGAGGGTCAGATCTTTGTTGACGGCAGGGAGGTTGTTATCTCCTCGCCCAAGGACGCATTCCGGTACGGAATCGGAATGATTCATCAGCATTTCAAGCTGGTGGACATTTTCAGCGCCGCTGAAAACATAATTCTCGGCATTAAAGACGAAGAGGGCTTCAGCATGAAGCGCTCCGTGGCAAAGGTCAGAGAGATTACGGAGCGTTACGGCTTTGTAATGGACCCGGAGAAAAAGGTTTATGAAATGTCCGTGTCGGAAAAGCAGACTGTTGAGATAATCAAGGCGCTTTACCGCGGTGCGGATATACTTATTCTTGACGAGCCTACCGCCGTGCTGACTCCTCAGGAGATAGACAGGCTGTTTGATGTGCTTCGCCGTATGAGAGACGACGGCAAGGCAATAATTATAATCACCCATAAGCTCCACGAGGTGCTGTCCATATCGGACAGAGTCTCCGTTTTGAGAAAGGGTGAGTATATCGGCACCGTAAACACGGCAGAGACAGACGAGAGCAGTCTCACCGAAATGATGGTGGGCAAGAAAATAAGCCTGAATATAGAGCGCGGCGAGCCTGAATTCCCCAGAGACAGACTTGTGGTGGAAAAGGTGAACTGCATAAGCCACGAGGGCACAAAGCTCTTGGACAATGTTTCGTTTTCCGCCCGCAGCGGCGAGATTCTCGGTATTGCGGGTATTGCCGGAAGCGGTCAGCGTGAGCTGCTTGAAGCTATTGCCGGACTTCAGCATATCGAAAGCGGAAAGATTTTATACAACAATCCCAAAACCGGCAAAGCGGACGATCTGAGAGACAAAACGCCTCTCCAGATAAGAGAACTGGGCGTGCGGCTTTCTTTTGTACCAGAGGACAGGCTGGGCATGGGACTTGTGGGCAATATGGACATCATAGACAATATGATGCTGAGAAGCTACCGCAAGGGGCATACCATGTTCCTTGAGCGCAAGCAGCCCAAAGACCTTGCGGAAACTATAATCCATGACCTTGATGTGGTCACCCCCGGCGCCACCACTCCTGTAAGACGTCTGTCCGGAGGCAATGTTCAAAAGGTGCTTGTGGGACGCGAAATAGCGGCGGCTCCCACGGTGCTTATGGCGGCATACCCCGTCAGAGGACTTGACATCAACTCATCATACGCCATATACAATCTGCTTAACCAGCAGAAAAAGAGCGGCGTGGCCGTTATCTTCGTGGGAGAGGACCTTGATGTTCTTCTGGAGCTGTGCGACAGAATTATGGTGCTTTCCTCCGGTAAGGTTACGGGAGTGGTAGACGCCAGAAAGGCTACGAAAGAGCAGATCGGTCTGATGATGACCGGCGCCGGAGTCGAAGAAGCCGAAGAAAAAACAAAGAAGGAGGCGTAAGTGTGGAAAAGCAGAATATGAATGCCACAGCCCCTGCTGCCATGGCAAAGAAAAAGCGCGAGCCTTTTATACATATCGTTAAAAGAGACGCTATGCCCTGGTACAAATCATGGGCGGTACGCGCCTGCGCGGTGCTTGCCGCACTTTTAGTCAGCGCCGTTGTTACCATGCTGCTGACCGGAGAAAACCCTCTTATGGTGTATAAGACCATGGTGCAGGGTGCTTTCGGCTCCGAGCGCAGAATATGGAACCTTCTGCAAAGCCTTGCAATGCTGCTTTGCGTGTCTCTTGCGGTAACTCCCGCTTTCAAAATGCGCTTCTGGAATATAGGCGCCGAGGGTCAGGTGCTTATCGGCGGTCTTGCAACCGCTGCCTGCATGATTCTTCTGGGCGGTAAGATTCCCAACTGGCTGCTTATCGTTGTTATGACGGTTTCCAGCATACTGGCGGGCGCAATCTGGGCGGTTATTCCCGCGCTGTTCAAGGCAAAGTGGAACACCAACGAGACTTTGTTCACCCTTATGATGAACTATGTGGGCATACAGCTTGTATCATATTTCGTTATGGTATGGGAGGTGCCCAAGGGCTCCGGAAAGATAGGTATTATCAATCAGACGGGGCGTGAGGGCTGGTTTCCCACTATCGGAGAATACGATTATCTTCTGAACATTATAATTGTTGCCGTTATAACCGTGGCAATGTTCGTTTACCTTCGTTATTCCAAGCACGGCTATGAGATAGCTGTTGTGGGCGAGAGTGAAAACACCGCGCGCTACATCGGCATAAGTGTCAAAAAGGTCATAATCAGGACCATGCTTCTTTCGGGAGCAATATGCGGTATAGCGGGACTTCTGCTGGTAGGCTCCACAAACCACACCATTACCACCACCACCGCAGGCGGACGCGGATTTACGGCGATTATGGTATCGTGGCTTGCAAAATTCAACCCCATATTCATGGTGTTTACCTCGTTTTTGCTTGTGTTCCTTGAAAAAGGAGCCAACGAAATATCCACCGTGTTCCGTCTCAATCAGTCTTTCTCCGATATTATTACGGGAATTATCCTGTTCTTTATAATCGGCAGCGAGTTCTTTATCAATTATCAGATAAAATTTCATAAAGCGCATAAGGAGGCAGCAAAGTGATTTCAGCATCAATGATTGTAACCTTCCTGCAGCGCGCCGTGGTGCAGGGTGTGCCCATTCTGTACGGCTCCACGGGAGAAATTCTGACGGAAAAAAGCGGCAATCTTAACCTCGGTATTCCGGGTATTATGTATGTTGGCGGCATATCAGGCGTTATAGGAGCTTTTCTGTACGAGGAGACTCTTACAAGCAGGGCGGACATAAACCCCGTTCTTGCCATTCTCATACCCGTTCTTTGCTCGCTTCTCGGATCCCTGATTATGGGACTTATATACTGTTTTCTGACCGTAACCCTCAGAGCGAACCAGAATGTGACCGGTCTTGCCATTACCACCTTCGGTACGGGCTTCGGAAACTTTTTCGGAGCTTCCATGGTAAAGCTTACGGGAAGCGATGTGCCCTCTGTAGCGCTTACCAACACAAGCAGCTTTTTCACTAAAAAACTGCCCTTTGCTGAAGGTCTCGGCTGGTTCGGAGATATTTTTCTGAACTACGGCTTTATGACCTATCTTGCCATAGCAATTGCCATTGCCGTAGCAATAATCCTTAAAAAGACGAGAGTGGGACTTGAACTGCGCGCCGTGGGCGAAAACCCCGGAACCGCAGATGCGGCAGGTATCAGCGTAAATAAGAATAAGTATTTCGCAACCTGCATAGGCAGTATGATTGCAGGTCTCGGCGGTCTTTACTATGTTATGGACTACGCCAACGGCGTGTGGTCAAACGAAGGCTTCGGCGACCGCGGCTGGCTTGCAATCGCCCTTGTAATATTTGCAATGTGGAGACCTAATCTCGGCATTTTCGGCTCTTTCCTGTTCGGCGGACTGTATATTATTTACCTGTTTATCCCCGGACTTGCCATGAGCAATCAGGAGCTGTTCAAAATGCTGCCCTATGTGGTGACCATTATCGTGCTTGTGGTAACAAGTATGCGCAATAAGCGTGAAAATCAGCCGCCTCAAAGCCTCGGTCTCTCTTACTTCCGAGAGGAACGGTAAGACGACGGATTAAATATGGGCGCTGCCGGGGCTCCTACAAATAAGGGGCTCTGCCCCTTACCCCGCTCAGAACCTTTTTTGAGAAAAAGGTTCTGAGAACTCCAAAAAACTTTTAATAAGGGTAAAGAAATCCCCCGCAAGGGTGCCGCGTATGCGGCAGACATATGAAGAAACGCAGGAGAAATTTTACTTTCTTCTGCGTTTCTTCATTGCTTTACGGACGGTAAAACCGTCCGCCCCTGCGGTTTAGCGTTCAAATTTGCTATTCTTGCCTTCTGCGGGTAGCTAACAGTCTGCTATCGACACGCTCCATAGCTTTGCTTTATTTCCGTCGCGAGACTAAAAATATAGGCTAACGGCGCAGGCTTCTCTCCACTTAGTCGAATGTGTTATGCCCTTTCAACGTAACAATTTGATGTTCTTCTGTGTCGAGAAGAGGGGAGAGATTCTAAAGAGAGGAGAGGAGACCCATCTCCTTTCCTCTCTTTAGCCGGGCAGGGTGGCTCGGAGGGACTGCTGACGGGACAGCAGTCCCTTCGAAAAATCCTCTCTCCACTTCTGCCAACGGAAAAATCCATAGAATGTTCTATAAGTTTAGATTCAGACATAATCTATACCTCACCATATTACTATTATATCAAAACCTTCCTAACTACAATAAGTGATAAGTGATGTCGCTTCGCAGTGATAGGTGATGCGATGCGTTCCACGCACGCGACGGAGGCGTGCATCACGGGCGAAGCCGCATCACGCACGCAGTGCGCATCACGTTCCGCAAGGAACGCATCACGAAAAAAGTCTCTTTTGTCAGATAGACAAAAGAGACTTTTTTGTTGGTGACCCGTGGGGGAATCGAACCCCCGTTACTGCCGTGAAAGGGCGGTGTCTTAACCTCTTGACCAACGGGCCTTTGGTAGCGGAAGTTGGACTTGAACCCACGACCTATCGGGTATGAACCGATTGCTCTAGCCAGCTGAGCTATTCCGCCACGCGCCTTGATATTATATCATGTCATGCCCGCTTTGTCAATAATATTTTTGACAATATTTTTATTTTCCGCACTTTCTTTTTAATAATCCGATTAACAAGGCCGAATAATTGCCTCCGACAAATAAATTATTACATATCTTTCGTCAAAATATGTCCCGATTTTTAATTTCTTTCAAAATCCGCTTTATATCGCCGACGATTGAAATACTTTGTTGACAAATCGGGTAAACTGTACTATACTGATAATGTACAGTAAATTTTAGTTTTGCTCCGCATTCTCACGGTATTATCGGAATTCCGGCGCAGAACCTTATCGAAAGGAATGATACATTTATGGCAGATCTCAGAGACGATTGGAAGGAGACCGGTGTAGGTCTCGGTAAAGCGTTTAAGCATTTGGGACAGTCGATAGTAAAGTCCGCGAAAAAGGGCATTGAAAAAGCCGACGAGTGGGCAAACGGAGACGAAAATGCCGAAAATCAGGCAAATTCCGAAGCTTCCGACGAAGAGAAAAAGGATCAGTAGTAAGCTTACCAGAATTGCAGGGCATATGCCCTGCGATTTTGATGTGGGCGCATAAAAGACCGCAAAAATTGTAGACAAAACGGCGGCTTTGTGGTAAAATACCGTAGTATGAGTCGCCAAGGCGCCTTCGGAAAGGAATATTATGTACAGGATAGTAAATAAAAAAGAGCTTAATCCCACCGTCACTTTGATGGATATAGAAGCTCCCCTTGTGGCAAGGGCGGCACAGCCGGGACAGTTTATAATTCTCCGCGTGGACGAAAAAGGAGAGAGAATACCGCTGACCGTTGCGGGATACGACAGAGAAGCGGGTACGGTGCGCATTATTTTTCAGCTTGTGGGCGCCACTACCTTAAAGCTGGGCGCAAAAAATGTCGGCGAGTATATACAGGATTTCGCAGGCCCTCTGGGACGCCCCACCGACCTTTGCGGACTGAAAAAAGTATGCGTTGTCGGCGGAGGCGTGGGATGTGCCATCGCGCTTCCCATAGCACAGAAGCTTCACGAAATGGGCTGCGAAGTACATTCCGTGGTAGGCTTCAGAAACCGCGACCTTGTAATTCTTGAAGAGGAATTCCGTGCCGCGTCGACGAAGTTCACCCTTATGACCGACGACGGCAGCGCCGGCAGACAGGGCGTTGTTACCGTGCCTCTCAAAGAAGCTATTGAGGCGGGGGAGGATTACGATGAAGTTATCGCCATAGGGCCCCTTGTAATGATGAAATTCGTTGTGGCAACCACAAAGCCTTATAATATAAAAACCGTAGTTTCAATGAATC
The DNA here is from genome assembly GCA_051867715.1 of Candidatus Avispirillum sp. Lineage (GTDB taxonomy): Bacteria > Bacillota > Clostridia > Oscillospirales > CAG-272 > Avispirillum. Next base: position 916 of record JBJDYY010000230.1, on the reverse strand, counting down.
CCATTATGATAGACGGTACGGGAATGTGCGGCGGATGCCGCCTGACCGTGGGCGGTAAAACCAGGTTTGCCTGCGTGGACGGCCCCGACTTTGACGGCTTCGAGGTAGACTTTGACGAGGCTATGGAGCGCGGCGGCGCATACCGAGATTTTGAAAGACACGCATACGAGCAGACCTGCAATCTTTTGGCAAAGGGGGACTCCGTAAATGGCTGACATGAGTTTGAAAAAAGCGCCCATGCCCTCACAGGAGCCCTCTGTCAGAGCTCATAATTTCGACGAGGTAGCGCTGGGATATTCCGAGGAAACTGCGCTGGGCGAGGCGGCTCGCTGCCTTAACTGCAAAAATATGCCCTGCGTTTCCGGCTGTCCCGTAAACATACATATCCCCGCCTTTATCGAAAAGGTGAGAGAAGGGGATTTTGAGGCGGCGTATCAGATAATTTCCGCATCCTCCAGCCTGCCTGCCGTGTGCGGCAGAGTCTGCCCCCAGGAAAACCAGTGCGAGGCAAAATGCGTCCGAGGAATTAAAGGTGAGCCGGTAGGTATCGGCAGACTTGAGCGCTTTGTGGCAGACTGGCACAACGAGCATTTCAGCGGAGAGGTTGCTCTCCCGAAGCAGAACGGTCACAGGGTAGCCGTTGTGGGAAGCGGTCCTTCGGGGCTTACCTGCGCCGGAGACCTAGCGAAAAAAGGCTATAAGGTTACGGTTTTTGAAGCGCTTCACACCCCCGGCGGCGTGCTTGTGTACGGAATTCCCGAATTCCGTCTGCCAAAAAAAATCGTGCAGAAGGAAGTCGACACTCTGAAAAAACTGGGCGTCGATGTGGAGACCAATGTTATCATAGGTAAGACACTTACGGTAGATGAGTTGCTTGAGGACGGCTACGAGGCCGTGTTTATCGGCAGCGGAGCGG
>JBJDYY010000229.1:0-7776 GCA_051867715.1 Candidatus Avispirillum sp. | reverse complement strand
GTTTGCGTGCTTATATATGCGCAGTGTATTATCCGTAAGAGTGGCGTTTATTGCGGGATGCTCGGGCAGCACTCTGGATACTGCGTACATTACCATATCGTTAAGGGAAATCTTGCAAAGCCCCATAGCTTCCGCGCCTGCTTTGAGCTGCTTGCGGTATTCAAGAAGCGCGGTGGCGTCAAAGGAAGCGTTAAGGGTAAGCTGTGCCATCTCGGACAGGGAAGCGTGCATGGAGCGTGCGATTGCACGGCGCACTCCGGACATGGGCACTTCCTCGTACTCTGCAAGGGAAGCCGCGGGAGCTTGAGCGACTTCCGCAGTCTGCTCTGCCTCATGGGTGGCTGCAATCTTTCCTGCAAGGAAGTCTTCAACTGCCGCAACGGTACCGACGGCGCCTTTGTCAAGAGCGGCGTTGATGTCGCGCTCTATAATGCGTCCGTGGGGACCTGTTGCACTGACGCCGGTCATATCGACGCCTGTTTTAAGCGCAAGGTTTTTCGCTCTGGGAGAAATCTTAATTCTCTCGCCTGCGACTGCGGGGACGCCTGTGACTTCAGCCGCGGGTGCGGCAACTGCGGCGGCTTTCGCTTCGGATGCCGCCTCATTTTCTGCGGGGGATACGCTGTCTTCTTTTTCGGCTCCGAGAGAGGAAACATCCTCGCCTGCGTCTCCGATAAAGCATACGGTATCAAGGCAGGGGACAACATCGCCCTCCTCAAACATTACCTTAAGCAGGGTGCCGGAAAAGAGAGACTTTTCATCGAATGCCGATTTGTCGGTTTCGTATGAAAACAGTACATCTCCTTCGTTTACGGCGTCCCCCGGCTTTTTATGCCACGCCGTTATGATGCAGGACTCAACGCTCTGACCCTGGCGGGGCATAATTACTGGATTTGCCAAACTGATCATTCCTTTCGTTATGTATTATTTTTAATTATTTGTTTCAGATATATTGATGACCTGCACTCCCGCACGCTCAGCCGCGCTGAGCAGGGAAGGGGGCAGGGGTGCGTCGCATATAAGGCAGTCCACATCTTTCAAGTCGCAGAAGGTATATGGCAGACTTCTGTCAGCCTTTGATATATCCATAAGCATTATGACATATCTCGCCTTTTCCACTACGGCGCGCTTCAGCTCGCATTCGTTATAGTTGCCTCCCGTGAAGCCGCTGGCCGCGGAGAGACCCGAGGGGCACAGAAACGCGGTGTCTATATTTATTTCCGAAAGAAAGCGCATAGCCTGAAGTCCCGACACGGACTGATAATCGTGGTCAAGTCTGCCGCCTACAAGGTTTACCGCCGGCTGTCCTATGCGGCACAGCTCAAGGGCAGTGACGGGACTTGTGGTTGTAAAGGTAAAGCGCTCGTTGGGGATATACTGCACCATCTGCTGTACTGTCGTTCCGGAATCGAGAAATATGGAACGCCCCACCTCAAGCATATTTGCCGCTTTTCGGGCAATGCTGATTTTTGAGCGGACATTTTCGTTCATACGGCTGGCGTACGCCTCGTCCGAGGATTCGGTGATGAAGCGCATACTGCGCGCTCCGCCTCTGACCTTTACGGCGTCTCCCCGCTGTTCAAAATAGTCTATGTCGCGGCGCACCGTCATCTGTGAGACATCCGGAAACATGGCGAAAAGCTCGTCGTATGACACGAAGGCTTTTTCCGTCAGCACCGCGCGTATTTTTTCACGCCTGTCTTTGAACATATGCGCACGCTCCTTTCTTTTTTTCATCTTTTTTCAGCCTTTGCCGTACGGATAAATTATATCACCGAGCCGCGTTTCTGTCAACAGAATTCACATAAAAAGTGTGAATTTTCACATAAAAATGTGAAAAGAGCGTGAAATTCACATTTCTGAATTGCGGGACGGTTTTCGCCTTTTCGTCATATTGGCTGCGGCGGCAAAAATTGTTTTGCAAAAAACGGCAAAAAAGCCGCAAAAGTATATGTTTTCAAATTGACTTTTGTGCAAGTTAACTGTATACTGATAGTGATAATATTTATGTATAATGAAAGGCATGGTTTCTTAAATGTCTCACCTTAAAGGTATATCTGTTCCTCACAGGAAGAACACGGCCGAGTCGGCTCCCGTGCGAATGGGAGCGCCGACGGTGGCATATTACCCCACTGTACAGCACATCGGCGCACCTGCCGTACCCGTTGTAAAGGCGGGGGACGAGGTTTTTGTGGGCACACTTATTGCCGACGCCGGGGGCTTCGTTTCCTCACCCATTTATTCCGGAGTCTCCGGAAAGGTAAAATCTGTGGACAGCACGCTTCAGCCGTCGGGTGCTTTTGTTCCTACCGTTACGGTGGAATGCGACGGTATGCAAGCTGTTGACAACTCCCTTACTCCTCCAGATGTTCACGACACGGAAAGCTTTATTGAGGCCCTGCGGCGCAGCGGCGTTGTGGGTCTCGGAGGAGCGGGATTTCCCACTGCCGTAAAGCTGGGAGTCAAGGATCTTTCAAAAATCGAGCATATTGTGATAAACGGCGCCGAGTGCGAGCCGTATCTTACGGGGGATACCCGTACCATGCTTGACCGCGCCGAGGAGATAGGCGAGGGAATAGAGCTGTGCCGGAAATATCTCGGAGCTTCTTCATTTATTATAGGTATAGAAAAAAACAAGCCGAAATGCATTCGCGAGATGCGCTCTCTTGCCGCCCGGTACGAGGGTATGCGCGTCGCCGTCCTTCCGTCGGTATATCCCCAGGGCGCCGAAAAGGTGCTTGTTTATAACACCACAAAAAGGATGATAAAAGAGGGTCAGCTTCCCATAGATCAGGGCGTTATAGTTATAAATGTTACAACCCTTGCCTCTATTGCCCGATATATTAAAACCGGTATGCCCCTTACTGAAAAGTGCGTTACCGTTGCGGGCGGCGCTGTGGCAAAGCCGCAGAATGTTATCGCTCCCATCGGTACTCCCGTTGGTGAGGTATTCGATTTTTGCGGCGGCTTTAAGTCGGAGCCCTACAAGCTTTTGTACGGCGGCCCCATGATGGGAATTGCCATTGCGGACAAGTCAGCTCCCGTGCTGAAACAGACCAACGGACTTATCGCTCTTACAAAAGACGAGGCGGCAGTGCGCCCCGCCACTCCCTGCATACGCTGCGGACGCTGCACCAATGTGTGCCCGCTGGGACTTGCTCCTGTGGCTATTGCCGCGTCAAACGACGCTTCCGACATGGAGGCGCTGGAAAAGCTGAAAGTAAATCTTTGTATGGAATGCGGCTGCTGCAGCTATGTATGTCCCGCAAAACGGCCTCTCGTTCAGCAGAACAAGCTGGCAAAGGCTTCTCTCAGAGACTGGCAGAATAAGAAAAAAGAGAAGGAGACAGACAAAAAATGAGTAAACTTAATGTTTCCGTCTCGCCTCATATAAGAAGCGGAGTTACCACTACGGGCATAATGCTTGATGTTATTATTGCCTTGCTTCCGGCGTTTGCCGCGTCAATCTGGCTTTTCGGAGCACGCGCCCTTTACATTACCGCCATATGCGTGCTGACCTGCGTTCTGGGTGAGCTTGCCTTTGAGCTTATTACAAAGCGTGAGCTTACGGTGGGAGATTTGTCTGCGGTAGTTACCGGAATGCTGCTGAGCTTCAATCTGCCCGTGGACATTCCCGAATGGCAGGCTGTTATAGGAAGCCTTATTGCAATAGTTGTGGTAAAGCAGCTATTCGGCGGCATCGGCTGCAATTTCGCAAATCCCGCGCTGACTGCAAGAGTTATAATGCTTTTGTCCTTTGCGCAGACTACCGCGTTTACCGCTCCCCGCGGAGCGGATCTTATAGGCGGTGCAACTCCTCTTGCGCTTATTGCGCAGGGAGAAGAGGATAATCTGCCGTCTCTGTTCAAGATGCTTCTGGGCGAGAGGGCAGGCTCCATGGGAGAAACCTGCGCCATTGCGCTTATCGCCGGCTTTATATATCTTCTGTGCAGAAAAGTTATTACATGGCACACTCCCGTGGTATTTGTGGGCACCGTGTTCCTGCTTTCGTTCGTAACCTCGGATTTCAGTTTTGAAGCCGCTTTGTATCAGGTGCTGGGCGGCGGACTTCTTCTCGGCGCTATCTTCATGGCTACCGACTATTCCACTACGCCGCCTACCAAATGGGGCAAGGTTCTGTTCGGTTTCGGCTGCGGACTTCTGACCTTTACAATACGCCGCTTCGGAAGCTATCCCGAGGGCGTGTCCTTTGCCATTCTGTTTATGAACATCCTGACGCCGTATATTTCAAAGCTGACGGCGCGCAGACCTGTGGGAGGTGTAAAGGCAAAATGAAAAAGGATTATATCAAGAGCATTGCGGTGCTGGGCGCTATTTGCCTTGTTATTGCCGCGCTGCTTGCTACGGTGAATTACTTTACCGCTCCCGTTATAAAGGAAAATTCCGCGGCAAAGGAAAACGCCTCACTTTCCGAGGTGCTTCCGGGTTCAAAGAATTTCAAGGCGGAAAAGCTGCCGGACGGCACGGCTGAAAGCGTGACCGGAATTTATACTGACGAGGGCGGCGCGGGGTATGCCGTGACGCTTTCCACCTCCTCCGCTTATTCCGGAAATCCCATGACCTTTACTCTGGGCGTTGATTCTGAGGGAAAAGTGGTGGGAGTTAAGATTACCAACTATTCCGAAACCAAGGATTTCGGTTCTGACTACCCCGACAGCTATATAGGCGCAGACAGCGCCGTCGCGGGGGATGTGGATCTTGCGGCGGGAGTCACCTACTCCTCCACCGCCTTCAGAGAAGCGGTCTGCGACGCCCTTGAGGCGGTAGATATGATAAGGGAGGGGCGAGACTGATGTCTGTGTGGAAGAATTTTATCAAAGGAATTATTAAAGAAAACCCCGTGCTGGTGCTGCTGCTGGGTACCTGTCCCACCCTTGCCATGACCGACAGCGTTTCGAAGGCTTTCGGTATGGGTGTGGCCGCCACCGTGGTGCTTATTTGCTCCAATATGGCTATATCCGCCCTGCGAAACGTTATTCCAGACAAGGTCAGAATACCCTGCTATATAGTGCTTATCGCGGGCTTTGTGACCGTGGTGGAAATGGTGATGCACGCATATCTGCCCGATTTGTACGAGGCTATGGGCGTGTTCCTGTCGCTTATTGTGGTAAACTGCATTATTCTGGGGCGTGCGGAGATGTACGCTTCCAAAAACCGCGTGTTTGATTCCGCCGTGGACGCGGTGGGCATGGGTATAGGCTTTACCCTTGCTCTGCTTTGTATGTCCACAGTGCGTGAAATTTTCGGAGCAGGCTCCTGGATGGGCATGGAAATACCGTTTATAAAGGACCACACCGTGGGTATACTCACTATGTCGCCCGGAGGATTTTTCGTGTTCGGCGTGCTTATCGCCGTTGTGAACAAGCTGACCGGACACAGAAAACGCCCCGAGGCAGGTGGATGTGCCGGATGCCCCGGCGCCGCGCTGTGTATGAAAAACGGCTGCTCCGAGAGAGAGGGGGAGGGTAAATAATGTTTAAGGGACTTATTGTTATTATCCTGACCTCCATAGTTGTGGACAACTATGTGCTTACGAAATTTTTGGGAATCTGTCCTTTCCTGGGTGTTTCCAAAAAGGTGGGACCTGCCTGCGGCATGGGCATTGCGGTGACTTTCGTCATGCTTCTTGCCACCGCGGCTACCTATCCTATTTACTACTTTCTGCTGGCGCGCTTCGAGCTTGAATATCTGCAGACCATCGTATTCATTCTTGTAATTGCGTCTCTTGTGCAGCTTGTGGAGATAATACTTAAAAAGTATATTCCCTCTCTGCACAAATCCCTGGGTATTTATCTGCCCCTTATTACCACAAACTGCGCAGTGCTGGGCGTTGCTTCCAACAATATAAGCGACGGCTATGTCTTTATCGAATCAATGGCTTCCTCTCTGGGCTGCGGTCTCGGCTTTCTTCTTGCCATGGTGCTGTTTGCGGGTGTGCGCAGCAGAGTGGAGGCGGCAAATCCGCCCAAATGCTTCAGGGGTATGCCCATAACGCTTGTAAGCGCTTCCATCGTCGCTCTTACCTTCTACGGTTTTCAGGGCGTTATCGAAAATCTGTTTGCATAAGGGGGAATTCATATGCTTGAAGCTATTCTGATACCTACCCTGTGCGTAACGGGTATAGGGCTTGTCTGCGCGGCGGTGCTGGTTATTGCCGCAAGATTTATGTCCGTTAAGGAAAACGAGCTTGAGAAAAAGCTGAGAGAATGCCTGCCCGGTGCGAACTGCGGAGCCTGCGGCTTTTCCGGCTGTGACGGCTATGCTAAGGCTTTGGCTGAAAATCCGGAGACAAAAACTAATCTGTGTATTCCCGGCGCCGACGCAGTCTCAAAGGAAATATCCGATATTCTGGGCAGGGAATTTGCCGACACGGTTGAGCATGTTGCCACCGTACGGTGCAGCGGCGACTGTCAAAATACCGGTACAAAGCTTGACTATCACGGCATTGACACCTGTCAGGCGGTCAAAATGATGTACAGCGGCGACGGGATGTGCCCCTGCGGCTGTCTCGGAAGAGGAGACTGCGCACGGGTGTGCCCCGAGGACGCCATATGCGTTGACAGAGGACTTGCGCAGGTGGACTTCCGCAAGTGTATCGGCTGCGGACTTTGCGCAGCTACCTGTCCCCAGCGTATTATCAGTATGATGCCCGATGTTAAGCGTCAGGTGGTGTCGTGCAGCAATACGCAGAAGGGCGCCGTTGCCCGCAAAAACTGCAAAAACGCCTGCATCGGCTGCGGCAAGTGCGAAAGAAACTGTCCCGAGGGCGCAATTACCGTAAAAGACAATCTTGCCCGCATTGACTACGACAAATGCTCCGGCTGCGGAAAATGCTCCGAGGTCTGCCCCGTGGGATGTATCCGCACTGCGGACTATTCCGGCAAGCACAGGCAGAAGTCCTGTGAAAATGTCTGAGTGGGGCGGGACTCTGCTTTGAAAAACAGAAAAAGGCGAAACGATATAATTCTTGCCGCCGGTCTTATTGCCGCCGCGTCGGTTGCGGCGCTTGTGATGTATCTTGCCGCAAGTCCCGGGGATTATGCCCTGGTTACGGTGGGCGGCAAAGAGTGGGGAAAATACCCCCTTGACAGAGACGCGGATGTGGTAATCTCCACGGAATACGGCGAAAACAGGCTGGTGATAAAGGACGGCGTGGCTTCCGTAACCGAAGCGGACTGTCCGGACAAGCTGTGCGTGCGTCAGCATTCCGTGAAAAACGGGGGCGAGGCTATTGTGTGCCTGCCCAACAAAATGACCGTCAGAATCGTATCGGACAGAGATATTGTTGATATAGCGGGGTAGCGCGGTGAAAGATAGTTCGGAAAGGTATGAGAGGGGGCGCGGCGCTTTGCGTAAAGAAAAAAGAAAGCTGATGTCGCCCCGCACGCTGTGCTTTCTGGGTATGGCTGCCTGCGCTTCCATGATGCTTTCCTATGCGGAAAGTTTTATACCCTTCGGCCTGCCGGGTCTGAAGCCGGGACTTGCAAATATTTTTACCGTGTTTATTCTGTACCGCATCGGCGCGCCGTACGCTTTTGCCGTGTCGCTGGTCAGGTGCTGTCTTACGGCGCTTTTGTTCGGCAACGCCGTCAGTCTGTGGTACAGCCTTGCGGGGGCGGCGCTGAGCCTTGCGGTAATGCTTCTTCTGAAGCAGACTTCGGCATTTTCTCCGCTGGGAGTCAGCATTGCAGGCGGTGTCTGCCACAACGCGGCTCAGCTTGCGGTGGCTGTTGCCGTCACGGGAGTCCGGGAGAT
>JBJDYY010000228.1:0-7873 GCA_051867715.1 Candidatus Avispirillum sp. | reverse complement strand
GAGGGACTGCTGACGGGACAGCAGTCCCTTCGAATTTTCCTCTCTATATTTCTATAAGCAAATAATCAAGTTTGAATTTGTATACTTATACATTGATTTTGAATCTTTATGAATTTATCGACAAAATTCCCGAAAAATTGCAGGGCGAAAAACGGGCAAAAATCGCTGAAAATCGCTCAAAATGCGTGTCTTTTTTTGTCGACGGAATTTCCGCAAAGGGTCTTTGCACTCTTTTTCGCCAAAACGGGGAGAAAATATCTGTAATTTATGCTATGGGACAGCAGTCCCTTCGAAAATTTCTCTCTTCATCTTTATTAGCAAATAATCAAGTCTGAATTCTACTTCAACAAGATTTTAAGTATTCCGCTTTGCCGATAACAAAGTACGGAAAGCGTACGGCATTTCCCCGCGATATTACAGCAAAGCGCGCCGTGAGGCGCGCTTTGCTGGTACAGTTACTGTTCTATTTCGCAAACTGGCTGTTGTAAAGAGTATTATAAAACCCTTTTGCTTCAAGCAGACTTTCGTGTGTGCCCGATTCGATAATGTGACCGTCCTTCATTACAAGGATAAGATCGGCGTCTCTTATTGTGGAAAGCCTGTGCGCTACAATAAATGAAGTCCGCCCCTCCATTAGCTTGCCGAAAGCGTCCTGAATCTTCATCTCCGTCCGCGTATCAATGGAGCTTGTAGCCTCGTCAAGTATAAGCATAGGGGGCAAATTCAGCATAACGCGGGCAATACAGAGAAGCTGACGCTGACCCTGCGACAACCCGCTGTCGGGACCGATCACGGTGTCGTAGCCCTTGGGCAGACGGCGAATAAAACCGTGTGCATGGGCGGCTTTTGCCGCAGCGACAATCTCCCCGTCATCGGCGTCGGGCTTTCCTATGGCAATATTGTCGCGCACCGTGCCGCGCCGTATCCATGTGTCCTGAAGCACCATGCCGAAGCTTTTTCTCAGGCTGTGCCGCGTCAGCGTGTTTACGGGCATTCCGTCAATAAGAATTTCACCGGAGTTTGTATCGTAAAAACGCATCAGCAAGTTTATAAGCGTGGTTTTTCCGCAGCCTGTGGGTCCCACAATGGCCACCCTCATGCCCGGACTGACTCTGAGATTTAAGTCTTCAATAAGCGGCTTTTCAGGGGCGTAGGAAAAATCTACGCCGCAGATTTCAACTTCGCCGCGCACATTTTCAAGCGTCTCTGTGCCGTCGGGACTTTCCTCTTTTTCGTCAAGCAGCTCAAACAGGCGCTCCGCACACGCCGCCGAATTCTGTATTTCAGTTACCACTCCGGATATTTCGTTAAATGGCTTTGCGTACTGAGTGGCGTATGCCAAAAGGCAGGAAAGACCGCCTACCGTCAGCGACAGACTGCCGCCGTCACCGGCTGTGCCTGGGCCGATTACTGCAATAGCGCCTGCAAATGCCACCACTGCGTATACGATATTGTTTATAACTCTTGTGGTCGGGTTTACAAGGGAGGAGAAAAATGTGGCGCTGAGGGAGCTTTTGCGAAGCCTCTCGTTAATTTCTTCAAAGCGCTTCATATTCTCCGCTTCGTGACCGTATGCACGGACTATTTTCTGATGCTCGGTCATTTCCTCGGTAAATCCCGTCTGCTCGCCGCGTATTGCTGACTGCAAACGGAACATTTTGTATGTCCTTGAAGCTATAAAACGGGCAAGCAGCAGGGAAAGGGGAGTGAGCACCACCACTGCCAGCGCAATTTTCCAGTTGATGCTCAGCATAAATCCAAGTGTGCCCAGTACGGTGAGAATTCCGGTGAAAAGCTGGGTAAAGCCCATGAGAAGTCCGTCAGTAAACTGATCCACATCTGTGATGATACGGCTGACCGTTTCTCCCTCGGTATGAGTGTCAAGATACGAAAAGGGAAGATGCTGAAGTTTTCGGGCGGCGCTGTTTCTCAGATCCCGTGCCACATTGTAAACAAGGCGGTTGTTGGCGGCGTTCATTATCCAGTTTGTCAGCGCCGTAGCTCCGACTACGATGGCCGCTACAGTAAGCAGGCGGATTAAGGGGGCAAATTCCACCTCGCCCGCTCCCGTCAGTCTGTCGATGGCGGCGCCGAAAACAGTAGGCAGGTACAAGGTCAGCGCAACGCCTGCAGCCGCAAGCAGTACGGACGCAAGCAGCATGAACTTGTAATGCCCGATATATTTCAGTATTCTGCGGAAGGTGTTTTTCTTCATTTTTTGCATTTTCTCTGTACTCCGAGTCAGTATGCTGTATTTCGGCGTTTGTAGAATATTGGATTTTTCTGTACTGCGGTCATTTGCCGAACTGGGAATCGTATATTTCCCTGTATACGGGGCAGGTCTCAAGCAGGGTTTCGTGAGTTCCTATACCTGCGGCGCGTCCGTCGTCAAGGACGATAATTTTGTCTGCGTTCATAACGGAGGAGGCGCGCTGAGTTACCGTAAACACCGTTGGGCGGTAGTCAAGGGAGGAGATAGCGCGGCGCATGGCGGCGTCCGTGGCAAAATCCAAAGCGCTGCCCGCGTCGTCCAGAATCAGTATTTCCGGGCGGCGCACAAGTGCGCGAGCCACCGTAAGTCTTTGCCTCTGACCGCCGGAGAAGTTTCTGCCTCCGCCCTCAACGGGGGTATCAAGTCCCGATTTTTCAAAAACGAAATCGTATGCCTGTGCGTCTTTCAGCGCCGCCGTAAGCTCTTCATCGGTGGCGTTTTCGTTTCCCCACAGCAGGTTATCGCGCACCGTTCCCCTGAAAAGCACTGCTTTCTGAAATACGACGCCCACTTTGCGGCGCAGCTCGTTTTCGTCCCACAGCCGCACATCCTTTCCGTCAACCGCTACAGTGCCTCGGCAGGAATCGTAAAAGCGGGGTATAAGGTTTACGAGAGTGGTTTTTCCGCTGCCCGTGCCGCCGATTATTCCCACGCTCTCGCCCGCTTCTGCCGTAAAGGAAATGTCCTCAAGGCTTTCTTCGGCGGCGGAGCGGTATTTTGCGAAAACTTTGTCAAAGCAGACCTTGCCGGGGAATTTTCCGGTATTTGCCTTGCCCGTTTCCGCTCTCGGTGTGTCAAGCACATCGGCTACGCGGGAGGCGCAGGCAAAGGAGCGGGTCACAGTCACTATGAGATTTGCAAGCTTTATAAGCTCCACCAGTATCTGCGACATATAGTTGTAAAGGGCGATAACGCCGCCGACGCTTATAAGTCCCGCGTCAACGCGAAGGGCGCCCGTCCATATGAGAACGATAAGCGCGCCGTTGATTATTACATAGGTAAGAGGATTGGTAAGTGCGGAAAGCCGTCCCGCCCGCTTCTGGTATTTTGCCAGCTCCTCGTTTTCGGCTGTAAAGCGCTCGCATTCCTCATCTTCGCTGCAAAAAGCTCTGATTACCCTTGCGCCGCTGAGCATATCTCCCGTTATGCCCAGCGCTCCCTCCAGCTTTTTCTGCACCTTTTTGAAAAGCGGCATTGTTACAAACATTATGCCGTATACCACGGCGGCAAGCACCGGGATAACAACCACAAATATGAGAGCAAGGCGTTTGTCAACCGTAAACGCCATTGCCGCCGCGCCGAAAACTATAAAGGGTGAGCGCAGAAACAGCCTCAGCACCATATTGACGCCGTTTTGCAGGGTGTTTACATCGCTGGTCATTCTGGTGATAAGTGACGCCGTGCCGATTTCGTCAATGTCGGAATACGAAAGTGACTGGATCTTTGCAAAAAGGCTGCGGCGCAAATCGGCGGCAAAACCGACGGCGGCTTTGGCGGAGAAATACTGGGCGGTTACGGAAAAGGCAAGTCCCAGAAGTCCCAGCAGTATGAGAATTCCGCCGTCCCGCGCTGCCCCCGCTTTATCGGCTCCCGCAATGTCAACGTCGATTATTCTTGCCACCACCAGCGGTACCAAAAGCTCAAAAGTCGCCTCGATAAGCTTAAACAGCGGACCGAGGATACATTCTTTTATATATTTTTTCAGATATTTCAGCAGTCTTTTCATAGACGCCCCTTGGTAAATTATTCTTAAATTATTATACTTCCCGCGCCCTTGTATGTCAACTTACTTATTGATTTATTGAAGAAAGTATATTACAATATTTATATGAATACTGATATGAAATACACGCTTATAAGAGCGGACAGAAAAACGGTGGGGATACGCATAGGGGCCGGCGGAGAGATTATAGTCAGGGCGCCCCGCTTTGCAAGCCGCGCCCTGATTGACGGTATAGTTAAAAAGAATATGGGCAGGATAGAAAAAATGCGGCTCCGGGCGCTGGAGACAGAAGATGCTTACGCCGTAAGTCCGCAGGAGCTTTGCGACCTGAAGCGGCTCGCGGCGGAGACCCTTTTACCTATTCTGGACAGATATTCCGCCCTTACCGGACTTGTGCCGGAGAAAGTGAGAATCGGCAGCGCAAAAAAGCGTTTCGGCTCCTGCTCCTCGTCGGGAAGTATTACCCTTTCCTGCTTTCTTATGCTTTACCCTATGGCGGCGGCTGAATATGTGGCGGTGCATGAGCTGTGCCATCTTGTATATATGAATCACTCGAAAGAATTTTATGCACTTGTCGAAAAATATCTCCCCGACCGCAGGGCGCGGGAAAAGCTTCTCAGGCGGGAATATATGAAAAAACCGTCGGAGGTGCTGAGGTTTGAAAGTGAAGTGAGCATGGATCGCACGTAAGCTGTTTCAAACCCCATTTGTGCCTTGCCGCCAAAAAGGGCGGCGGCATTTTGCAAAGCCCTCGGGCTTTGCAAAACCGACACAAATCAACGAAAAGAATGGGCAAAAGGTTTGAAAATAAAATGAGCCGGGATCGCACGTAATCTGATAAAGGGCTTTGCAAAACCGTCACAAAAAGCGAAAGGAACGGTCATAAAAATGGCGGATATTGAGTTTGAAAAAGAAGACGGAAAGCTGCTTTCCGATTTTTTCGGCGCTTTTCCGGAAGCTGCGGAAAAATATGAGAGGGAAAAACGCTCTCTTTCGGAAAAATTCCCCGACTGTGCCGAATATTCCGATGGGGTAAAAGAGCTTACCGCTTATTATTTGCGCAAGGCGCTTATATGGTCGTATATGGGTCGCGATGTTCACATAGTTATTGACCGCCCTATGGGGTATATACATAAGAAAGAAAAGTATACGCTGACCTATCCTATTAACTACGGTTATATCCCCGGAGTGCTTGGCGGCGACGGCGAGGAGCTGGATGTGTATCTTTTGGGAGTGGAGGAGCCTGTTTCGGAGTTCGATTGCAGAATTATCGCCTCGGTACAGAGGCGCAACGATGTGGAGGACAAGCTGGTGGCGGCGCCTGCAAACTTTACGGCGGATGACGGGGAGATAAGCGCGGCGGTGAGCTTTCAGGAAAAATATTACGACAGCGTCATTTCCCGCGATTTTTCTCCAATACTGTAAAGGGAAAGGCGAAAAACGGCTTAATTGCGGCAGGCCGCGCTGCTCCGGCGCAGCGAAGGTAAAAAGATTCGATTTGTGTCAAATTATGGGTGGAACGCTCTTGACAACGGCTTCAAAAACCGTATACTGTTTTATAAAGGCATTATTATTTTGAGGTAATTTGCATGAAAAAAAGAGAAAAGAAAAGGACTCCGTGGAGAGGGTCATGGAAAGATGAAATAAAAAACCATAAGCGGCTGTTCGTTGTCTATATGGTGCTGAGGATTCTTGTCATTGCCGTGGCGGTAGCGTCCTTTTTCAGCGGAAACTATCAGAATGTGCTTTTGTGCATTCTGTCTCTTGTGCTTTTCATGCTGCCCACTTTCGTTTCAAAAAACTTCGGTATCAGACTGCCGGAGACCCTTGAAATAATCGTTTTGCTGTTTATTTTTGCGGCGGAGATACTGGGTGAGATTTCGGCGTTTTACGAAAAGGTGCCGTTTTGGGATTCCATGCTGCACACGGTGACCGGTTTTCTTGCCGCCGCCATCGGCTTTGCCCTTGTGGATGTGCTGAACCGCAACACGCGCTTTAAGTTTATGCTTAGTCCCGTGTATATGGCGGTGGTGGCGTTCTGCTTCTCCATGACCGTGGGTACTCTTTGGGAGTTTTTTGAGTTCTTTATGGATCAGGTGTTCAACCTTGATATGCAAAAAGATTTCGTTGTCAGTACAGTGGCGTCCGTTTCTTTGAGCCCCGCCGATTCCAACGAAATAGTGTCTATTAAAGACATCGTTTCAACGGTGGTGACCGACAAAGCGGGGAATGTGTATAACTTTGCGGATTACGGCATAAACGGGTATCTGGACATCGGTATCATCGACACCATGAAAGACCTGTTTGTGAACTTTATCGGAGCGCTTGCCTTTTCCGTTATCGGCTTCTTCTATGTGAAGGGCAGAGGCAAAGGTGGGTTTGCAAAGCAGTTTATCCCTACCATCAGCGAAAAAGACGGGGACGGCGCACAAGGCGGGTCTGCCGATGATGCTTTGGAGAAAAACGAAGAAAAAACTGAGGTCTGAAAGGCGAAAATGTCTATAGTAAGTAAAAAAGCTGCCTGAGGGCAGCTTTTTTATGTTGCTATTTCAGCAGAGCAAGTATTGCTTCTTTTTCGCGGTAGCCTATCGAGGTCTCGGCAAGCTTTCCGTTTTTAAAAATCAGCACTGTGGGAATCGAGGCGATGCCGAAACGGTTGGCAAGCTCCGGCTCGTCGTCCACATTTACTTTGCACACCTTGATTTCACCTTCGTTTTCCTCCGCAATCTCGGCGACTATGGGAGCGAGCATACGGCAGGGGCCGCACCAGCTTGCCCAGAAGTCAACGAGAACGGGTATGTCGGAGTGAAGCACTTCTTCATCGAAATCGGAAAAAGTAAGATTTATTTCAGCCATGATTTTTTACCTCCCGGGTTTTATTTTTCCTTATAATACAGCAGGCAATGGCAGAAGCCCTCAAAATCGGGGTCTGCGATCTGGTCGCGGAATTCCTTGCACATGCATTTGTACTCGGGAGTGCGCTCCCGTCTGCAGGGACAGTAGCCGCCGGTCTTTTCAAGACCCTCTTTTACGAGTCTGACCGTTTCGGCGTCCGGATTGTAAGAGATCTTCATTTTTGCCCTCCTCCTGTCTGTACTGTATACAGTATACCGCGATTTTATGTCCATTTCAAGATATTTTGATATAAATTGAAAAAACGAAAGCTTGAAAATAAAAGAAAAAACGGCGGGATGTTAAATCCTGCCGTTTTTGGTGACCCGTGGGAGAATCGAACTCCCGTTTCCGCCGTGAGAGGGCGGTGTCTTAGCCGCTTGACCAACGGGCCTCAAAGCTTGTTCATTATATCATAGGGAAACAGAAAATGCAATACCTTTTTTGAATTTTTTTGATTTTTTCGGTTTTTTGAGTTTGGGCGGTTAATAGGGCTTTGTTGAAAAGCTTTATGGGATGGGGTGTTTGAGGATTTGTGGCGGGAATTCAGACTTGATTATCAGCTGATAGAAATGGAGAAAGGATTTTTCGAAGGGACTGCTGACCCGGCAGCAGTCCCTCCGAGCCACCCTGCCCGGCTAAAGAGAGGAAAGGAGATGGGTCTCCTCTCCTCTCTTTAGAATCTCTCCCCTCTTCTCGACACGGAAGAACATCAGACGTTACGTTGAAAGGGCATAACACATTCGACTAAGTGAAAAGGAGCCTGTACCGTCAGCATAAGTTTTAAGTGTCGCGACAGACATATAGCAACGCTAATGAGCGTGTCGATAGCAGATTTGAAGTTACTCACAGAAGGCAAGTTTTGCAAAACTGATAGTGTTTTGTGGAATTCAGACTTGATAATTTGCTGATAGAAATATAGAGAGGATTTTTTCGAAGGGACTGCTGTCCCGGCAGCAGTCCCTCCGAGCCACCCTGCACGGCTA
>JBJDYY010000227.1:0-1738 GCA_051867715.1 Candidatus Avispirillum sp. | reverse complement strand
AAAACAATCCCTCAGTCAGCTTCGCTGACAGCTCCCTTTACACAAGGGAGCCCCCCGCTGCGGCGGGACTAACCATCGGCAAAAACCTATTTGAACACCTCGTTAGCAAGAGGTTTTCGGAAAGAAAAAAGCCGCGTAGACCGCGGCACGAAAAACGCCGACGCGGTATCGCGTCGGCTTTTTCATTATTATTTAGATATATTAAAACATGGGAACTACTGCACCGTTATAGGTCTCTTCAATATACTCACGGATTTCCTCGGTGCGCAGAGCGTCTACCAGCGCCTTGATCTTGTCGCTGTTTTCGTTGCCCTCTTTAACGGCGATAATATTTGCATACTCGTCCTTGATTGCGGGAGAATCTGCGTTCTCAACTGCCAGAGCGTCGGCGATCTTCAGTCCGCCGCCGATAGCGTAGTTACCGTTGATAACGGCGATGTCAACATCCTGCAGAGACAGTACGGTCTGAGCGGCCTCAACTTCTTTGATGTCAAGTTCAAGAGGATTTTCAACGATGTCAAGCTTTGTAGCTGCGATTCCGACGCCTTCTTTAAGCGTTATAAGTCCCTGAGCCTCAAGCAGCAGAAGTGCGCGTGCCTCGTTGGTGGAGTCGTTGGGGACAGCCACGGTAGCGCCCTTTTCAAGCTTGTCAAGAGAGTCGGTCTTGCCTGCGAAAATGCCGAAAGGCTCATAGTGAATGGAAGCGGCGTTTACAAGGTGAGTGCCGTTCTTTTCGTTGAAGTCGTTAAGGTAGTTGATGTGCTGGAAATAGTTTGCGTCAAGCTCGTCGCTCTCGGTAGCGGTATTGGGGATAACATAATCGTTGTATGTAACGATCTCAAGGGTATATCCCTGTTCTGCCAGCTTATCCTTTACCTGCTCAAGGATCTCGGCGTGAGGTGTGGGGGATGCGCCTACTTTTATCACCTTATCGTCCTCGGACTTGCCGCAGGAAGCAAAGGAAAGGGTAAGAGCCGCCGTAAGGATCAGCGCAAGAAATACTGTTACAAACTTTTTCATGATTTTTCTCCTTTTAATAAATAATTATAAATTTTTAATTTTTGATTCTGTTGTCGGTGCGGGTCGCAACGCGCATACCCACCTCCTGAAGTATCTGCACGATAATTACAAGGAGCAGCACCGTTATGAGCATTACCTGATTGTTATACCGGTAATAGCCGTAGTTAATAGCAATAGCGCCCAGACCTCCGCCGCCTACAAAACCGGCCATTGCGGAATATCCCAGTATGGTGGTGATAGCTATTGCAAAGCCCACCAGAAGAGAGGGTCTCGCCTCGGGAAGGAGCACCTTCATTATTATCTGCATGGGGGAGGCGCCCATGGACTGCGCCGCCTCAATAAGTCCGCCGCTGACTTCCTTCAGTGAGGACTCCACCATTCTCGCAACAAACGGAGCCGCCGCCACCACAAGGGGGACAATTGCCGCCGTGGAGCCGATGGTGGTACCCACAACAAGCCGTGTGAACGGAAGTATTGCCACAAGCAGTATAAGAAAAGGCACGCTTCTAAGGACATTTACGATAAAGCCGAGAATTATATTAACGGGTCTGTTCCTGCATATGCCGTTTTTGTCTGTGATATACAGAACGATACCCATGGGGATACCGAGAACATATGCAATGGCAGTAGAAGTCACCGTCATATACAGCGTTTCGAAAATACCCCGTACAAGCTCATTTATCATTCCCGAACTAAGCATCGGTCTTTACCTCCTCTT
>JBJDYY010000226.1:0-7938 GCA_051867715.1 Candidatus Avispirillum sp. | reverse complement strand
ACGGCATACGCCGTGCCACCTCCCTTTGCACAAGGGAGGCGAAAGAACCCCGCCGTATTTGCGGCTGTGGGGCAAATTTGCAAATGTCGGAAGTATCGGCGGCTTTTCAGCCCCTCCGCGGGCAGCGGATTACAGCCGAAGAGCAAGCCACCGGCTTTGCCGGTGGTTTTGATTATAAGGTTTTGGGCGAGTCAGTCTATATCGTAATTTCCGCCGAAAAGTGTATCCGCGGGCGCTTCGGTGGGATGGTAGGTGCTGTAACCCAAAGGGGGCATTGTGAGAATTGCGGTCATTTCATCGTCGCTCAGTTCAAAATCGAATACCTCGGCGTTTGCTTTGATACGCTCGGGATGTACCGATTTCGGCATTGGTATCACTCCGCTTTGAAGCGCAAAACGGATACATACCTGCGCGCTTGATTTTCCGTGAGCTTTCGCTATTTTGCCTATGGTGGGGTCTGACAGCACGGCGCCGCAGCCGAGAGGCGACCATCCCTCTACCGCCATTCCGTGGGAAAGGCTCCAGCGAACAAGCTCGCTCTGAGAGTATCCCGGATGAAATTCTATCTGGTTTACCATGGGCGCTATCTCGCAGTCCTCTTCAAGGGCGAGAATTTGCTCGGGCAGAAAGTTGGAAACGCCTATGGCGCGTATTTTACCGTCCTTATACATCTTTTCAAAGCCGCGCCATGTTGCGGCGTTGATTTCTCTCCATTGGGGAGAGGATTTTTCAACGCAGGGCCAATGTACCAGATACAGGTCGATATAATCGGTGCAAAGTGCCCTCAGAGAGGCTTCAACTGCGGAGATGGTGCGGCTGTATCCTCTCTCAGTTATCCAATGTTTGGTAGTAAGGAAAATATCGCTTCTGTTTACACCGGAGACGCGGATGCCCTCGCCCACATCGGCTTCGTTGCCGTATGCGGCGGCTGTGTCGATATGACGGTATCCCGCGTCTATGGCAGCTTTGACGCTGGAGGACGCCACCTCTCCCGAGGGGGTCTGCCATGTGCCGAAGCCGATGACGGGTATCTCAACTCCGTTTTTCAGTTTGTATGTGTCGGTAAGCTTTGTAAACATAATTCTTCTCCTCATTTATGTTTATGAAATTATTACTTTTTCGGCTCCGTTTGCTTTTAGACAGTTAAGCCATTTTTCTGCGTCGGAGGCGTCTGCACTGTCCTTCGGTGCGGTGTATTTCTTTGACAGCGCTGCGGCTTTTGAAAGTCCAAAATTATGGTATTTCATTATCTCGGCGCGTTTGTAATACGGCTCGTTTTCTCTGAGAAACACCGACAGAGCTTCAAGGTCTTTTTCGCTGTCGTTAAGTCCCGGAACAAGAGGCAGACGCAGAACAATATCTGCGCTCCTTGAAAAAAGAAATTCAAGGTTTTCAAGTATTTGTAAGTTATTTTTTCCGCATAGCTTTTTGTGCTTTTGGGGGTCTATGGCTTTTATATCGTAGTAATACTGCGGATTGTATTCAAGGGTCATTTCAAACGCGCTTCTGCCCACTGCGCCGCTTGTCTCAATTACGGTGCCGATGCCCGCGTTTTTCGCAAGGCTGAGAAGCTGAGATGCGGCTTTCGGCTGCATGAGAGGCTCGCCGCCGGAAAGGGTCATGCCGCCTGCGACGCCGTAAAAGGGAAGGTCTTTTAATACTTCCTCAAATATTTCGGATACTTCCGCGCTTTTTCCGCATATTTCGTTTGCGCCTGCAAGACAGGCACTGACGCATTTTGCGCAAAGTGTGCATTTTTCTCTGTCAAGCCGTATTTTGCCGTTTTCAAGTACTCTTGCCGCGCAAAGGCAGGCGCCGCAGCCGGTGCATTTCGATGAATGATACATAAGCTGTCGGGCGGGAGACTGTCCCTCGGGATTGTGGCACCACAGGCAGGACAGGGGACAGCCTTTGAAAAATACTGCGGTGCGTATGCCGTCTCCGTCGTGCAGGCAAAAACGCTGAATATTGAAAATTTCCGCCGTCATACCGAAAACTCCGTGCGGTCGATTATATTTTGCTGAAGCTCCGGGGTAAGGTTTACGAAATAATCGCTGTAACCGCCTACTCTTACTATTAAATCCCCGTGGGCGGCGGGATTCCTTTGGGCGTCAAGCAGGGTTTCGCGATCCAGTACGTTTACAGAAAGCTGCTGTCCGCCACCTGCGAAATACGTTTTTGCAAGGGTGATAAAAGCGGCTTTACCTTTCTCCGTATTAAACAGATTTTTGTCAAAGCGGAGCTGTGCGACAAAGCCTGAGCAAGCCTCGCTCTGGTCGTAGCGCATCATGGATTTCAGGGAAGCTGTGGGACCGCACTTATCCCTGCCGGGGGTTGCGGCAATGCTGTCTGCAAGGGTGGGGTCTCCCCGACGTTTACCGTTGGGGAGCGCTCCGGTATGGGCGCCGTTTTCAGCGGCTCTGTTATAGGGACTGCATCCGCCCGTAAATATGCCTCCGCGGTATGTTTTCTTTGTTTTCAGGTACTTCAGATAGTGGTCGCATATATAGGTGCAAATGCTGTCACATTCAGGAATATCGTTGCCGAATTTGTCCTGACTTGAGAAATCGTGCCAAAGTGTTTCGTAATTCTCAAAATTTGCCGCAAGCGCCTTTTGCAACTCTTCCATACTGTATTTTTTTGTATCAAAGACAAGCTTTTTTACGGCGTAGAGGGAGTCTGCCGCGTCAGCCATGCCCTCCGCGAGAATCTGTCCGTGATTATACAGGGGACCGCCGCTGTTATAGTCAACGCCGCGCTCAAGACAGCCTTCGATAAGGCAGCTTCTCATGGGGTGAGGCGCGTATTCGGCGTAGATCTTCTGGCTTTTGTTTGACATGGACACAGAGGTATCGGTGACATAGTCAAGATATTTGAAGTAAAGCTCCGAAAGCTCGGAAAAGTTCTTGCAGTCTGCGGCTTTTCCCAGTGACGGCATAATTCGGCGCCGCCCGCCGCCCTCATAATCGCAGCCGTCATGGAGGCAAAGTTCCAGCGCTTTTGCAAAGTTTACTTCTCCGTCTTCAAGTCCCATATGGGATTTGCCCATTATGTCTATCTGATTGCAGCCGTTCATGCAGTATTCCCGGGCGTGGGTGTGGGAAATGCCTATTTTCTCAAGGGCGGGACAAACCGTTTCGTCGTTATATATTGCGGGAAGTCCCACTCCCGTGGCAAGGCAGTCCGCCGCCGCTTCCCAAAGCTTTTCCGGCGTTTTGGGGTTTACGCGCATTGTAAGATTAGGGGTCTGATAACCTTTATTTTTGACGGCTTCAAGAATGGCATAGGACAGCTCGTTTGTCTCGTCCTCGCCCTTTTCATTACTGCCGGAAATACACAGATTCCATCCGCGCACATTGTGCATTCCCTCAAGGAAGCGGTCTATCATTTCGGAGTTTTCCGCCGGACTGCTTTTTCTGTAAAAGTCTATCATAAACTGGTCCATGCGGCCTGGGGAGTCGTTTCCGTCCATGGTGAAAAACATCCAGAAAAGCATCATGGCGGAATACATATCCCACGCGCCTTCCCGAGGCAGGCGGGTAAAGGTTTCTGCTATACGGAGCCATTCGCGCTTTTTGCTTTCGTCAGTTTCCGAGACGGCTGATGACATCGCTTTTTCCCGTATGCGTCTGCCCACTGTGTCGGCGGCATCCAGTACGGTCAGGCAGGCGTTGTAGAAGCCCTCGCTTTGAATGTTTATTGCTTTGTATTTATTAACAAGAGCGCGGAGTCCGTCGGTGCCCAGCTTCAGAAGACGGCCGTAGTCGGGGTTTCCGTGACCGCCCCAATCGCCGCCCCAGCAGGCGTATGTATCGCGCATAAGCAATTCTTCCTCTGCTGTGCTTTCCATCCACACGGTATGTGTGCAGTAGGGAAGAATACGGCGGCGCAAATCTTCCATTTCCTCACGCCTTTCGGGATAGGTGGACACGAGCCAGTCGTGCATGCCCTGGGAATAGAAGATGCCGGAGCCGAAGCCGTAGCCGCAGGCAGACATGGGCGCGCGCAGGCTGACGGTGGGCAGCATACAGTTTTCGGGAAAGTCTATTGACAGATGCTCTGCAGCCGCAAGTGTGCCCGCTGCTATTCTCTCGGGCATGCTGAGCTTTTCGGCGTCGAGGAATGCCTCGGCAAAATATTCCTGAATATATTTATATTTCATATTTTTGTCCGTTTCTCTGTGAGTGAGTATTCGCTCGTCTTTAACTAACGCTGTTATATCCGTATTCTAACACAGTAAATTTTATATATCAAGAGCTTTTGTCAACAATTTCTTGATTTTTATTCTCGGACTTGATATAATGTAATAAGTAAAAAACGGAGGACATTTATGGCGATAGATCTCGGCATTTACGAAAAAGCCATGCCTGAGAGCTTTTCCTTTGCGGAGAAGCTGAAAACGGCTGAGGCGGCCGGCTTTGACTATCTTGAAATAAGCATTGACGAAAGCGATAAAAAACTCTCCCGTGTGCTTGACGGAGAGGTTAAAAAAGATATAATTGCCGATATAAGACACGGTGCGTTGCCCGTAAAGACGATGTGCCTTTCGGGACACAGGAAGTACCCGCTTGGCTCTCACGATCCCGCGCTTCGCAGGAAAAGCCTTGAAATAATGCAGGCTGCCATAGATTTTTCCGCAGATGCGGGAATACGGATCATTCAGCTTGCTGGCTATGATGTATACTACGAAACGGGTGACGGTGACACGCGGGCCTATTTTGGCGAAAATCTTGCAAAATGCGTTGAAATGGCCGCCCGTGCAGGTGTATACATGGGCTTTGAGACAATGGAAACCGACTTTATGAACAGCGCCTCCAAAGCCGACAAATATGTTAAAATGATAAATTCGCCCTATCTTAAAATATATCCCGATATAGGCAACATCAGAAACGCCACGGAGGATTATCTGGGGGATTTGAAAAATGTGCGGGGCGATATTATTGCGGCACACCTGAAGGAAACCGTGAAGGGTGTGTACCGTGATATGGAATTCGGTCAGGGCAGAGTCGATTTTGAGGGATGTATAAACGAGCTGCTGGCGCAGGGGGTGCGCATTTTTACCTGCGAATTCTGGTACGACGGAAAAAGCGATCCTTTGGAATACATAACAAGGAATAAGAACTATGTCGAAAAAATATTTGCTGGGAATAGATAACGGCGGTACCGTTTCAAAGGCGGCTCTTTTCGATTTTGACGGCAGGCAGACAGTTAAAAAGAGCGTGAGAATTCCCATGTCCACTCCCCGTCAGGGCTTTACTCAGAGACGGATGGAGGATATACGGGACAAAAACTATGAGCTTATCCGCGCTGCTTGCGAGGAATGTGACGGCGAGATAGTCGCTGTGGGTTTTTCCGGGCACGGCAAGGGACTTTATCTTTTGGGCGATAACGGAGAGTTTATATATGACGGTATAGGTTCTACGGACTCAAGAGCTTTGTCCTATGAGCTTTTGTGGAAAAAGGACGGGACGGCGGAGCGCGTCTACAAAAAGACCGCGCAGAAAATAATGGCGTGTCAGCCTGTGGCATTGCTGCGCTGGTTTAAGGACAACGAAAGAGAAGTATATGACAGGATTCGGTATGTGCTTTCCGTAAAGGATTTTGTCCGCTTTACCCTTTGCGGTGAGATTTTTGCGGAATACACCGATGTGTCCGGCACAAATCTGTTAAATCTGAAAACACGCAGCTATGACAATGAGCTTTTGAGAGAGTTCGGCATTGAGGAAATGTCAGGCTGTCTTCCCGAAATACGCTCTTCGGGGCAGGTATGCGGATATGTTACAAAAGAGGCGGCAAGGCTTACGGGGCTTCGGGAGGGTACTCCCGTGGCGGGAGGTATGTTTGACATTGACGCCTGCGCCCTTGCCATGGGCAGCATAAGACCCGGGGATATGTGCGTTATTGCGGGGACTTGGGCCATAAACGAATATGTTTCGGATAGGATTTGCAACGGTCATACGGTTTCCATGAACTCCGTTTTCTGCGACCCGCGGTATTATCTTGCGGAGGAAAGCAGTGCTGCCTCCTGCGGAAATCTTGAATGGGTAAAGGCTCTTACGGGCATTGACTCCTACGCTGAGCTTGACAGGCTGGCGGAGAGCGTTGACCCCGCAAAGCATTCCGTTTTGTATACGCCGTTTTTATATGCTTCCAATGAAAACCCTCTCGCAAAGGCTTCTTTTATCGGGCTTTCGGGCAATCACACAAGCGCGGATGTTATAAGAGCGGTTTATGAGGGCGTGGCGTTTTCCCACAGGACTCATGTAAATGCGCTTCTTAAAAGCCGGCGGGATGTACCCGAAAAGCTCAGGCTTGCGGGAGGGGTGGTAAATTCCCCTGTCTGGACGCGGATATTTACCGATGTACTGAACATTCCCGCCGAGATTATCGAAAATGACGAGCTTGGCGCAAAGGGCGCGGCTATGTCAGCGGGGATTGCCGCAGGCGTTTATAAGGACTGCGAGGATGCGGCAAAGAAATGTGTTTCCGTGTCCCGCATTGTTGCCCCCGACCCCGAGGGCGTCCGTATATACGGTAAAAAATACGAAAAGTACAGAGCCGCCGTTGACGCCCTTGACAGCGCGTGGGAAAAACTGTCGGAAGAAATTTGAGAGAATTGGTTGCGGCGCTTTGCCGCGAAAGGACGGATATATATGCTTGAAGCGCTTAAAGAGCAGGTTTTGCGTGCTAATCTTGATCTTGTGAAATACGGCGTTGTAATATTTACATGGGGCAATGTCAGCGCCCTTGACAGGGAGACGGGACTTGTTGTTATAAAACCCAGCGGAGTCGATTACAGCGTCATGAAAGCTGAGGATATGGTGGTCGTTGATATTGACGGCAACAGGGTTGAGGGAAATCTTAATCCTTCTACCGACCTGCCCACTCATCTTGAAATATACAAGGCTTATCCCGAGGTGGGAGGCGTTGTTCACACACATTCCGCGCACGCTACCGCATGGGCGCAGGCAGGTCGCGGCATACCCTTTTACGGCACGACTCACGCCGACTATTTCTACGGGGAGATACCCTGCACGAGAGAGCTCAGGCGCGACGAGGTGGAAACCGACTACGAAAAGAACACCGGTCTTGTGATTGCGGAGACAATCGGCGACAGAGAGCCTTTGGCAATGCCGGGCGCACTTGTAAAGAGTCACGGCGTGTTCTCCTGGGGTAAGGACGCCGCAAACGCCGTTCACAATGCCGTAGTTATGGAGTATGTGGCGAAGATGGCGACGGAAGCCGAAGCGGTCAATCCCGGTATTCACAGCGCTCCCGATTATCTCCTTGAAAAGCACTATCAGCGCAAGCACGGCAAAAACGCTTATTACGGGCAGGGTAAATAATCCCACCGCGGCGCAGCTTTATAAATTCAGTAACTTAGCAGAGGTAAGCAGATGAAAAAGTATCTTGCAATTGATCTTGGCGCGTCAAGCGGACGCGGTATAATCGGCACCCTTGACGGGGGAAAGCTTACGCTTTCTGAGCTTCACCGCTTTTCAAACGACCCTGTGGAGACGGAAAACGGCTTTTTCTGGGACACTCTCCGTCTTGTTCACGAAATAAAGACCGCCATACTGAAGGCGGCGCACAGCGGCGGCGTTGACACCGTGGGTATTGACACATGGGGTGTGGACTACGCTTATATTGACAGCGAGGGTATTATGATGGCGCCCTCTTTTCAGTACCGCGACGCCCGCACGGAGCCTATGATGAAAAAGGTGTACGAGAGCGTACCCTACAGCGAGCTTTACGGTGTGACCGGTATTGAGTCCATGAGCTTTAACACGGTGTTTCAGCTTTGCGACGATGTTTGCCGCCGCCCCTGGCTTCACGGCAGTGCCCGCGTTGCTTTGCTGACTCCCGATCTTTTGGGCTATCTTCTTACGGGAAAGTGTGCCTGTGAATATCCTATTGCTTCTACTACGGCTTTGCTTG
>JBJDYY010000225.1:0-7951 GCA_051867715.1 Candidatus Avispirillum sp. | reverse complement strand
GACACCGCGGAGGCAACCTCCCGGTGAAAAATCTTGAAACGGGAAGAACCGAAATAACCTCCCAGAACCACAGCTACGCGGTAAGGGAGGAAAGCCTTGCGGGGACGGGACTTACCGTTACCCATGTTAATATTCTTGACAACACCGTTGAGGGTGTGCGGGACGATGGCAGCAGAATGTTCAGCGTTCAGTATCACCCAGAAAGCGCGCCGGGTCCACAGGACAGCGCCTATCTGTTTGACCGCTTTATCACTTTGATGGAGAATAAATAATATGCCGAAAAGAACAGATCTTAAAAAAATACTTGTTATTGGCTCCGGCCCCATAGTTATCGGACAGGCTGCGGAGTTTGACTACGCCGGCACTCAGGCGTGTCTTGCTCTGAAAGAGGAGGGATATGAGGTTGTGCTTTGCAACTCCAATCCCGCAACTATTATGACAGACACCTCCATTGCAGACAAAGTCTACATGGAGCCGCTGACTCTTGAATATCTTGCAAAGGTTATCCGCTACGAGCGACCCGACGCAATTGTTCCCGGTATCGGAGGACAGACCGGACTTAACCTCGCGATACAGCTTGAAAAGAAAGGCGTACTGAGGGAGTGCCGCGTGGAGCTTTTGGGCACGGGCAGCCGCAGTATCGAGCGCGCCGAGGACAGGGAACTGTTCAAGGAGCTGTGTCAGGAAATAGGCGAGCCTGTGCTGAAATCCGTCATTGCGGAAAGCATGGAGGAAGGACTTGCGGCGGCTGAGGAAATAGGTTATCCCGTTGTGCTTCGTCCCGCCTTTACTTTGGGCGGCACCGGCGGCGGCTTTGCCGACGACTGTCAGGAGTGCGCGGAGCTTCTTCGCGGCGCTCTTGAGCAGTCCCCCGTACATCAGGTGCTTGTGGAAAAGAGCATTAAAGGCTACAAGGAAATTGAATATGAGGTCATCAGGGACGCCAACGATACTGCCATAACCGTCTGCAATATGGAAAATATCGACCCTGTGGGAATCCATACGGGCGACTCCATAGTGGTTTGTCCCTCTCAGACCCTTACAAACAAAGAATATCATATGCTGCGCGACAGCGCCCTGAAGATAATCCGTGCACTGGAAATAGAGGGAGGCTGTAATGTGCAGTTTGCTCTTGACCCTCTGTCTTTCAACTATTATGTCATAGAGGTCAACCCCCGCGTGTCCCGTTCATCGGCGCTTGCTTCAAAAGCCAGCGGCTACCCCATTGCGAGGGTATCTGCAAAGATCGCCGTAGGTATGCACCTTGACGAAATAATGCTTGCAAACACACCTGCGTCTTTTGAACCCGCTCTTGACTATGTGGTGACGAAGATGCCCCGTTTCCCCTTTGACAAATTCTCCTCTGCCAACAATAAGCTTTCCACACAGATGAAGGCTACGGGCGAGGTTATGAGCATCGGCAGAACGATTGAGGAAAGTCTTCTTAAAGCGGTGCGCTCCCTTGAAACCGGTGTTTGCCATTTGTATATCAGAAAATTCGACTCCTTTACCGAGGAGCAGATGCTGTCCTATATTGCAGACGGCACCGACGACCGCATATACGCAATTGCCGAGCTTATGCGCCGTAACACTGATATAGGACTTATTTACGACGCTACGAAGATCGATATGCTGTTCCTTGAAAAAATAAGGAATATTATCCGTGCGGAAAAAATGCTCAGTAATAACAAGGGAAATCTTGACGCGCTGAGGTCGGCAAAAAGAATGGGTTTTTCCGATGAGTTTATCGCAAAGCTGTGGGATATGACGGGCGAGGAGGTTTACAAAATCCGGTGCGACGCCGATATTTTCCCCGTATACAAAATGATAGACTCCTGCGCTTCCGAGTTTGAAAGCTATATACCCTACTTTTACTCAACTTATGAGGAGGAAAACGAGTCTCAGGTTTCGGAAAAGAAGAAAATCGTAGTGCTGGGTTCAGGCCCTATCAGAATAGGTCAGGGTGTGGAGTTTGACTATTCCACCGTTCACGCTGTTACCACTATAAAAAAATCCGGTTACGAAGCAATTATAATAAATAACAATCCCGAAACTGTCTCTACCGATTATACCTGCTCCGACAAGCTGTATTTTGAGCCTCTCTGCACTGAGGATGTTATGAATATAATCCACCTGGAAAAGCCGGTGGGTGTCATTGCTTCACTGGGCGGTCAGACTGCCATAAACCTGTCGGACAGCCTTGACAGGCGGGGCGTCAAAATTATCGGCACCGACTGTGCGGCAATCGAAAAGGCGGAAAACCGCGACTCCTTTGAAAAGGTGCTTGAAAAGCTGAATATTCCTCAGCCTAAGGGCAGGGCTGTCACAAAAATTGAGGACGGCGTTGCGGCGGCAAAGGAAATCGGCTACCCTGTGCTTGTGCGTCCCTCTTTCGTGTTGGGCGGCAGGGCAATGCAGATCGTTGCCGACGAGCAGCAGCTTCGCCGCTATCTGCGCACCGCTGTGGAAATCGACGAGGACAAGCCTGTACTGGTGGACAAGTATATTGCCGGAAAAGAGCTTGAGGTGGACGCGGTATGCGACGGACGGGATGTGTTCGTCCCCGGAATAATGGAACTGGTTGAGCGCACCGGTATACACAGCGGAGACTCTATCAGTGTCTATCCTACTTTCAGCATCAGTCAGAAAACTAAAGACACTATCCTTGACTATACTAAAAAACTTGGACTTGGAATCGGCATTGTGGGTCTTTATAATATACAGTTTATTGTGGACAAGGACGAAAATGTGTATATTATCGAGGTAAATCCCCGTTCCTCACGCACCGTGCCTTTCCTCTCAAAAGCAACGGGTTACAGCCTTGCGGATATTGCAACTCTTGTGATACTGGGCAAGAGTCTTCGGGAGCAGGGCTTTGACAGGATATATCCCCAGGAGAAAAAACGGTGGTATGTAAAGGCTCCCGCCTTCTCCTTCTCAAAGCTTCGAGGTCTTGATGCTTATCTGTCTCCCGAAATGAAGTCTACCGGCGAGGCGATCGGATACGACGCAAAGCTTACAAGAGCTTTGTACAAGGCTTTGAAAGCAAGCGGCATGAGCGTGATGAATTACGGCACCGTGCTTGCCACCATTTCCGATAAGGATAAAGAGGAGGCTTTGCCCCTTATCCGCCGCTTCTACAACATGGGCTTTAATATTCAGGCTACGGAGGGTACGGCGAAATTCTTAAAGGAAAACGGCATACGCACCCATGCGCTTAAGAAAATCAGCGACGGCAGTGACGAAATTCCCAACGCTATAAGGCAGGGTTATGTGACCTATGTTATCAACACAAGAGATATGAACTCTTCGGGAGTGTTGTCCGACGGTCACGAAATACGCCGCTGTGCCGTGGAAAACAATGTGACTATGTTTACTTCTCTTGACACGGTAAAGGTACTGCTTGACGTGCTTGAAGAAACCACTTTGGGTATTTCCACAATTGACGCATAAGATGCATAAGAGGGATAAATGAAACAGGAAATTTTTGAAATAAAAGAAAATAAGCTTCTTGCGCCGAAGGTTTACAGGGTGACTCTTGCGGGGGATACCTCCGGGATCTCAGCACCCGGTCAGTTTGTAAATATAAAGCTTGACGGCTTCTTTCTGCGTCGGCCCATTTCCGTATGCGACTGGAGAGACGGCTCACTTACCCTTATATATAAGACCGTGGGAGACGGCACCGAGGCTCTCGCAAAAATGAGGGCGGGGGAAAAGCTTGACCTTCTTGTGGGGCTTGGCAACGGGTACAGTACGGAGAAAAGCGGGCTTCGTCCGCTGCTTATCGGCGGCGGGGTAGGTGTGCCGCCTCTGTATGCCCTGTGCAAGAGGCTTATGTGCGAGGGTAAAAAGCCTAAAGTAATTCTCGGCTTCAATACCGCTTCGGAAATATTTTACAAGGACGAATTCCGCGCTCTCGGCGCCGAAGTGATCGTTACCACCGCCGACGGCACAAGCGGCATAAAAGGCTTTGTTACCGAGGGTATGAAAGATACGGAATACACATACATCTATGCCTGCGGTCCTCTGCCTATGCTGAAAGCGGTAAACGCTGCCGCACAAACCGGGGGGCAGTTCAGCTTTGAGGAGCGCATGGGCTGCGGCTTCGGCGCATGTATGGGCTGCACCTGCAAAACCAAAAACGGAGCGAAGCGCATATGCAAGGACGGTCCTGTGCTTGAAAGGGAGGAAATTCAATGGGAAACACTGAAGTGACTCTGTGCGGCGTGCGTCTTGACAATCCCGTAATACCCGCAAGCGGTACTTTCGGCTACGGCTATGAGTTTAGTGAGCTTTATGATATAAATATTCTCGGCTCCATATCCGTTAAAGGTACTACGGCGGAGCCGCGCATCGGAAATCCCACGCCCCGTATTGCGGAATGTGCTTCCGGTATGCTCAATTCCGTCGGACTGCAAAATCCCGGTGCAGACAAGGTACTGACGGAGGAACTGCCAAGGCTGCGGGAGTGTTTTCACAAGCCGGTAATGATGAATGTCAGCGGTTTTTCCGTAGACGGATATGTTAGCGCGGTGAAAAGGCTTGACGCAGATCCATCCATCGGCTGGTTTGAAATCAACATTTCCTGCCCCAATGTTCACGGGGGCGGACTTGCTTTCGGCACTGATGCCGAAAACGCCGCAAAGGTAACGGCGGCGGTAAAGAAAGTGACAAAGAAGCCTGTCATAATAAAGCTTTCTCCCAATGTTACGGACATCTGCGAGATCGCAAAAGCATGCGAGGCGGCGGGTGCCGACGGACTTTCGCTTATAAACACCCTTCTCGGTATGAAAATTGATCTTAAAACAAAAAAGCCTCTGCTTGCCAACAAGACCGGCGGCCTGTCGGGCCCTGCGGTGAAGCCTGTGGCGGTCAGGATGGTCTATCAGGTGTGGGAGGCGGTTAAAATTCCCATAGTGGGAATGGGCGGCGTTTCAAGCGCGGAGGATGTAATTGAAATGATGCTTGCGGGTGCCTGCGCCGTTGAAGTGGGCGCCGCAAATCTTGTGTCTCCTTTCGCGTGCAGGGATATAATAAACGGTCTTCCGGAAATAATGGACAAATACGGAATTAAAAATCTTAAAGATATAATAGGAGCGGCGCACTGATATGGGTAAGGATGTTATTATTGCCTGCGATTTCGCATCGAAAGAAGAATGTCTCGGTTTTCTTGACGGATTTCGGGACGAAAAGCCTTTTGTAAAAATAGGTATGGAGCTTTTCTATGCCGAGGGTCCGCAGATTGTACGGGATATTAAGGCAAGAGGTCATAAGATATTTCTTGATCTTAAACTCCATGATATTCCAAATACCGTGAAAAAGTCAATGGCGGTGCTGTCAAGGCTTTCCGTGGATATGTGCAATCTTCATGCGGCCGGAACACGCGCCATGATGGAGGCGGCTCTTGAGGGACTGACCCGCCCCGACGGCACAAGACCTATACTGATAGCCGTGACACAGCTTACCTCCACAAGTCAGGAGCAAATGGAAAGGGAGCTGCTTATAGACGGCAAGATGGAAGATGTTGTAATGAAATACGCCGAAAACGCAAAAAGCGCGGGACTTGACGGCGTAGTATGCTCTCCTCTTGAGGCGCAGGCTGTACATACTGCCTGCGGAAAGGAATTCTATACCGTTACACCGGGAATACGCTTTGCGGACGGCGACAGAGGAGACCAGACCCGCGTCACCACGCCGGAAAAAGCGAGGGAGCTTAGCAGCGATTATATAGTTGTGGGCAGACCCATAACTGCTTCCCCCGACCCCGTGACGGCGTACAGGCGGTGCGTGAAAGAGTTCGTCGGATAATTTACTTTGATATACAGAAAGGCAAGGGTGGTAAAATGACAGATATTAAAAAAAGAATTGCGCGGGATCTTTTGGAGATAAAGGCGGTGTTCTTCCGTCCCGAGGAGCCATTTACATGGGCAAGCGGAATTAAAAGTCCCGTATACTGCGACAACAGGCTGACCCTGACCGCTCCCAAGGTGCGCACCGATGTTGAAACGGGACTTGCGCATATTGTTAAAACATATTATCCCGACGCCCAGGTGCTTATGGGAACATCTACGGCGGGTATTGCCCACGCGGCAATTACGGCGCATCTGCTTGATATGCCTATGGGATATGTACGCTCCGGCAATAAGGATCACGGCAGACAGAACCGCATTGAGGGCAGACTTGAGGCGGGACAGCGCGTTGTGATTATTGAAGACCTTATTTCCACCGGCGGCAGCGTTATTGAGGTGGCAAACGCCCTGCGGGAAGCGGGAGCCGAGGTTTTGGGAATTGCGTCAATATTCACTTACGGAATGCAGAAGGGAATAGACAGGCTCTCTGCCGAGGGACTTAAGAACATAAGTCTTACTGATTTTGACTGTATTGCAGAGGTGGCTGCCGAAAACGGATATATCAGACCCGAGGATATTAAGCGGCTTATAGCCTTCAGAAACAATCCTTCGGACGAAAGCTGGATAGGTGAAGCGAAATGAGAAGTCTTATAGATATTTCAGAGCTCAGTACCGAGGAAATAGGCGGTCTTATTAAAACCGCCGACGCTATTATAGCAGTCCCCGAGAATTTCAGCGAAAAATGCCGCGGCAAAAAGCTTGCCACTCTGTTTTTTGAGCCCTCCACGCGAACCAGACTCAGCTTTGAGGCTGCCATGTATGAGCTTGGGGGAAGCGTACTGGGATTTTCCGAGGCGCAAAGCTCCTCTGCATCAAAGGGGGAGAGCGTTGCGGATACAGCTAAAGTGGTGTCCTGCTATGCGGATATTATTGCTATGCGCCATCCCAAGGAGGGAGCGCCGCTTGTGGCGGCTATGAACGCAAGCGTGCCTGTCATAAACGCGGGGGACGGCGGGCATAACCATCCCACTCAGACTCTTGCCGACCTTTACACGATTTACCGTGAAAAGGGAGGCTTTGAAAACCTGACGGTGGGCCTTTGCGGAGACCTTAAATTCGGCAGGACGGTGCATTCGCTTATTGCGGCGCTGTCAAGATACAAGGGAGTAAAATTCGTACTGATTTCTCCCGCGGAGTTGAAACTGCCCGGGTATGTCAAAGACTCGCTTAACGGCAAAAACATACCGTACACCGAGACCGACAGCCTTGAAAATTCAATGGGTGAGCTTGATATTCTCTATATGACCAGGGTACAGCAGGAGAGGTTTTTCAACGAGGAGGACTATCTGCGGCTGAAAGACAGCTATGTGCTGACTCCCGAAAAGCTGCGGTTTGCAAACGGGGATATGAAGATACTTCATCCCCTGCCCAGAGTCAACGAAATCAGCGTTGCGGTGGACAGCGACCCCCGCGCCTGCTATTTCAAACAGGTGCTGTACGGAAAATATATGAGAATGGCGCTTATTCTGATGCTTTTGGAGATAAAATAATGAATATTGATTCGATTAAAAACGGAATAGTTATTGACCATATAACCGCGGGGCGCGGTATGAAGCTGTACGCTCTTTTAGGGCTTGACTCCCTTGACTGCTGTGTGGCGCTTATCAAAAATGTGTCAAGCCGCAAAATGGGCAAAAAGGATATTATAAAGATCGACTCCGATTTTGATGTGGATGTTGATATTCTGGGCTTTGTTGACCCGGGGGTGACGGTCAATATTATCAGAGACGGCGCGACCGTTGAAAAGAAGACCATAGACCTGCCCGAGAAGCTGACTAATGTGCTGAAGTGCAAAAATCCGCGCTGTATTTCAATTACGGAGCAGGAACTGCCGCAGATATTCAGACTTACTGACAAAACACGGCGTACATACCGGTGCATTTACTGCGAAACTAAGGCAAAATAAGTAAAAAACGGCTCGTATCGAGCCGTTTTTTAACGCTTTTCGGTCTTTCGAAAACCACCTGTTAAACATGTGGTTCAAAATAGGCTTTTGCCGCTTAAAAGTCCCGCCGCAGCGGAGGCTCCCCTGTGTAAGGGGA
>JBJDYY010000224.1:0-8124 GCA_051867715.1 Candidatus Avispirillum sp. | reverse complement strand
TCTCCTCTCTTTAGAATCTCTCCTCTCCTCTCGACACGTTGGCAACTGCAAGGCGGTGCGTTGCAAGGGCATAACACATTCGACGAAGTGAAAAGAAACTTGCACCGATAGCCTAAATCTGCTCGTTTCGTGACAGAAATGAAACAAAGCTAATGAGCGTGTCGATAGCAGACTTGTGGCTACTCACAGAAGTATAGAATAGCAGATTGCTTATTACCGCAGGGGCGGACGGCAAAGCCGTCCGTAAAGCGATAGAAAAAGCGCATAAGAAAGTGTACTTTCTTATGCGCTTTTTCCCGCTTGCCGCTTACGCGGCTCCCCTGCGGGGAATTCGTCATCCTAATTAAAAGTTTTTTGGGGTTCTTAGTACCTTTTTCTCAAAAAAGGTACTAAGCGGTGCGCGAGGCAGAGCCTCGCATATAATCGCTGTACGGAGCGTTGCTCCGTACAGCGATTTTTCTGTTTTGTCAGATAAGGTTTGCGGCGCCGACTCTTACGGTCTCTGCCTTTCTCGCCGCTGTTATTGTGGGAGAAAGGACGAAGGAATCAAAGTATACCGTTGAGCCTGCGGGCACATCAAACTTAAAGGTAACAGAAGTAAGCTTTCCGCTAAGGCTTGTAAATCTTGCCGTATCTGCGTAGAACTGACCGCCGGAAGAAATAATCAGTGTATCCGTTACGCTGCCGTCCTCCGAAGTAAGGGTAACGGTTACGGTAACGGCGCTGCCGTCGCCGGTCTTTGCGCAAAGGCTTACATACTTAAAGTCATCTGCGCTTATATTCTGCGCGCTCAGGTCACAGCTTACAGCGGCACCGTCCCGCTCGGTGACAATTTCCGCCGCCTGCATTTCATCGCTGAAGCTTACGGTGGCAAATGTAATATCCCTGCTCTCTACACCGATAACGCCTGCAAGGGTCTTTCTCAGAAGCAGGCAGTCGGCGGGAGTAATCTCACCGTCTCCGTCCATATCCGCCGCATCCGTGTTCAGCGGCTTTACAACGCTCATTCCGACAAGGGTACGCCGTACAAGCAGTATATCCTTTGCGTTAAGCGTGCTGTTTCCGTCGGCATCGCCCAGAAGCACGGGACCGTTGCCGGGCACCGTAAGAAGAGCCGCATCGTCGCTGTCGGCGATAAGCGCGGTCACTACGGATTCGGAATACCTGTTGGCAATTCTTGCGCGCTCAACGGCGGTGTCCAGCGCCTCCGTCTCATCGGCGCACAGAACTACGGAGCTTATATACATAACATCTCCGCTGCTGGGAGAAGCAAAGGGCGTTATCTTCAGGGAGGTTACCTGTCCCGACCATCCGCTCTTGCCCGTAAGATCGATTATGTATGAACGGTATTCGTCGCTCTGCACGATGGGCGCTGCTTCGGCGGCAGTCTCCGTGCCGTCAATTCCGAAAGCAAGCTTTACATCGGTGCTGCCGGTGGTGTTGGAGGTGGGGTGTTTCAGGGTAATAACGGCATAGCCGTAATCCTCAGCATTGACGGTTCCGTCGCCCTTAGTGTAGTCAAGAAGCACATAGGGCGATCTTCTGCCTGTCAGAGTAGTGACAAGCGCCGGCTCGTTTTCGTCATACTTCACATTAAGACTGAGAGTGCCGCTTACCAGATCAAGCAGCTTGGACATATTGAATACCAGATTGGAGCAGTCCACCGCAGTTGCCTCAATAATATCGGCAATGCTCTGCACACCGTCAAGCCGGGCAATATTGCTTATGTAAGCGCTCCTTGCCAAAGCCGCGTCGGTGCAAGCCGCAATCTCCGCCGAACCCTCCGCAGCAAGAGCCGTAAGCTCCTGCCACTGGGTCTCGTAATACTCATTTTCGTACCTGTATTTCAGAAGTCTTTCGGAAAGACCGTTTATGTACTCTGCCTCACTGCCTCTTTCAAGAGTGCGGAGCAGGGTCTGCACTATAACTCTGCTGCCGAAATCGCTGGGATGGCACAGGAAATCTCCCGTCATATCGATATAGCGCTTGTGAGTAAGCATATACTGATATATACTTGTGCAGTCTGCCACCGCAACACCGCTGCGCTCCAGGGAATACAGCGAGTCGGCATATGCGTAGAACCAATCGGAGGGGAAGAATATGGGGTTCGTGATAAGGGGAGCCACAAGTACGATGTCGCAGTCGGGAAGCGCCTCGTTTACTGCGGAGATAGCCTGCGTCAGCGTATCAACATAACCGCCGGAAGCGAGCGGATCGTCGCCCTGCATACATTCGTTTGTACCGAACTCAATAAAGAGCAGATCGGGCGCGTATGCCAGAATTTCGCTCATCTTGCTTATGCACAGGGATGCGTCGGCACCGCCCTGCGCTATGGTGTTGCTTTCCACCGTTACATCGGGATAGCGCCTGCCGAGAGCGCTGGCGATCATATCGCACCATACCTCGGCATAAGGCTTTGCACCCAGATCCGCAGAGGCGTTTGCGCCGCCCGCAAGAGAGTCGCCTATGCTGAGAAGCTTTACGGTGCCGCTGCCGCTTTCAAGCTTTGTAAGGACATTGTCCAAAAGAAAGCCCTTCTGCTCGGGAACGGCTCCCTCCCATGTATCCTTGGTGGTGTAGGTTACGTTGCAGTAGCCGTAGAAATACATGGGCTGCTGACCGCAGAAGGCATAGTCGCCGTTAATGGTCTGACGCCAGGAGGCGTCTATCTGTTTGTCTCTGAAAACGGCTTCATGCTTGTATATCTTCATACTGCCGCCGGGAAGCAGAATCAGCTTGCCGTTCTCTACCGTATAATCCACACCGTAAATGTATTCTTTGTCAAGATAGGAGTTTTTCACGGATACAACGCGGTCAATACCGTAATTCAGCTCAATGGGAGCTACGGTGCCGTCTTTTTCCTCAACGGGGAAGAATGATTCGTTAAAAATAAGGTCGCCCTCCCAGAAATACTCCGTATATCTGTCTACATCGTATGTATCCAGGTTGAGATAATCCTCATCGTACTTGTTAAGGCTGCCGTTTGCCGCTTCAAGCATTTCAGCTGTGCGCGCCTCGGAGCAGGTGCCGTATATATAAATACTTATATCAGCGTCGCAGACAAAGCCTACGGTCGCGTCATCCGTGGTGCCGAGAGAAATTGCCGCAAATTTGTGACCGGCGTCAAGGACTGCGGCATCGCTGCCGTTTACGGTGATTTCAAGGGAAGATACACCGTAGGAGGCAGGGAGCATTGCCACAAGATATGTGCCGCCCTCTCCTGCGCCGGGTACCGTAAAGGAAACGGCAGTTCCCGCCGCGTCGGGCGTGATCTTTACGGCTCCCAGATAGGAGTCAGCCTCGCCGGTCGCGCCCGTAAGATCGGCGGGAGCGGAGACTGCCGGATTGTAGTCCGACAAAAGCGCAGAGCCGGGCACCGCAACAATTACGGATGCCGCAAGCATTACCGCGCAAAGCAAAATCGACAAAACTTTTTTCATGGTGATTGTCCTTTCAAAAGTATATATACTTAATTTATTGTAGCATACAAACATTGCCGCCGTCAATATTACCGAAAAAATATGTGCAATTTATCCTGTTTTTTAAGTACTTTTTTACATCTATGTAAATTAAGTGTCTCGGCGATTGACAGGAAAGCCTCCTGCGGGTATAATATACATAACCGGCTGAAAAAATCAAGTATTCGGGCGAAAGTGAAAATTTACGATGAAATTCAAAAAATTTACCATATATTTTACGGCAATTCTGTTATGCCTGTCCCTTGCCGCGCCTCTTGTATGCTCGGCGGCGGATGTGCACACAAAAAACGATTTTGTACCCTCGGCGTCGTATGTCATAGGCTGGGACGGCACCGCGGTCACGGTCAATAACGACGCAAGCTTTTCCGATGTTGACGGCACAAGGGTGAATTTCGGCATTATGCCCGGAGTTGCCGAAAAAGCGGAGGGGGCTTCTGAATATCCCGTTTACACATACATAAGCGAGACCCCCGAGGGGCTTGAATGCACCCTTACGCAATTTGCGGATACGATAAGCGAGGACTCCGACGCCGTTGCCGTATACACCCGCTTTGAAGTGAAAAACAGCGGGGACACGGAGCTGCCTTTTCCCGCGGTAAAGGGTGCGGTGAAGCTTACTGATGTGCCCGAAACGGTAAAGGAGGAAGAGCGCTTTGTATGCGATTTTGTCACCCTTGTGTCTTTCAGCGGAGAGCGCCCCTCGGACGGGGAGCTGACGGAAGGCACTTTTGACGGGCATATGGAGCATATGAAGGCTCACTGGGACGCGGTTTTTGAGGAAAACAGCCTGTTTTCCTCCCTCCCCGACGCCGCAAAGAGCTTTATTGAGGATTATACCAATCAGATCGTTTACGATGAAATCGGAAAGTCCGGCGGCAAGGTCAGCGAGAGCGATATGACCACCTATCAGCTTTGCCTTCTGGTTAATGAGCGGGTAAACGACACGGAGCACGAATACGATTACGGCAGTATTCACGACCTGCTTGTGACAAGGCTTCAGGTTATTGCGGACAATGTCAGACCGTGCCCCGGGGGCGAGTATCTATATTCCGAATACAGCGACCCCGACTACTATTCCTTTGACGAAAACATACAGGCGCTGGGCACTCTCAGCGCGGGCACCCGCGCCCTTACCCTGATTGCACGGGCAGAAAACAGGCTGGGCAGCGGTATAGGCAACGGGGACGAGTACACCGACATAAGGGTTTCTCTTGAAAAGCTTTCCGCAGGAGTAAGCTCCGTTACGGAGCGCACCGTGGCAGCGCTGTCCTGCCAATGGACGGCGGCGGACACGGTTTCCATGCGGGAAAGAGGCTTTGAATATTACAAGGCTCTGGGCGCGGACGGGGACGAGACTCTCTTTGAACTCAGCGCCGACAGCGCTTCTCTTCTGAACAAGTGGTATGTGGAAAGCCTGTCGCTGGGGTCGGCACGCGGCGGCATACTGAGCAATCTGGCAAAGGACGCCGTTGATTCTTCTTCTTTCGCAGGCTGGGACGGCAGCACCTTTGCG
Source organism: Candidatus Avispirillum sp. (assembly GCA_051867715.1). Lineage (GTDB taxonomy): Bacteria > Bacillota > Clostridia > Oscillospirales > CAG-272 > Avispirillum. Next base: position 3,132 of record JBJDYY010000224.1, on the reverse strand, counting down.
GCTGCCGTAGCATACAGGGACTATTCAAATGTGCTGACGGTAGGCGCGGGGCTCAGTGCCTCTGTACTGGCCGGCTCCGACGGCATGACTCTGAAAAATATCCCCGGCACAAACGGGGCGTCCGTTACGGTAACGACAGATGAAAATACCATAGTATTCAGTCTCACCGGCGCACAGGAGTATCCCGTAAGCATTGAGATACCCATGCTGAGAGGCAATATCAAAAACGCCTCCTGCGATTTTGACTCCGAAAAAGGCACTGTCAGCGCGCCTGCGGGTACAAACGAGATCACTGTTGAAACCTCGGTAAGTCCTGCATCTTTTGCCGCCGAGCTTGAAGCCGACACCGCTCTTGAAGGCGCTTTGCTTTCCGCCGAACTTCGCACTACCGACGGCTGTACCTCTATTTCCGCTTCCCGTTTTGCAGCGGCGCTGGAAAGGGCAAGGGCGGCAAGGGACGGCTCCGCAAGCGTTGAAGAAAAGCTGGAGGCGGCCGAGGAGCTCAGCCGTGCGGAATCGCGGCTTTCCAAAACCGTTGCAGGGTACACCGCAAGGCTTACGGACGGAGAACGGCGGGGATATATAAAGAGCAACCGCGTATATCAGAAATTTACCGTTGACAGCACAGGAACTGTTGCAAGCATATATGTAGGCGGCACCGTACCCGAGGGTACAACCGCTGCCGTATATACCTTGAAGGACGACGGATACACCCCGGACGAAAAGCTTGCCGAAGCTACCGGAGCCGCAGACGGCAGGGGCGTTCTGTTTGAGATAGATATGGGATTTGAATCCGAGGCGGGGGCGGAATATGTGCTTTGTCTGACCTCCGGCGAGGTAGGCTCCTCGGACTCCATGAGTCTCAGGGTGCTCAGCGACACGGAAAGCGGCACTTTGTACGAGCAGAGCGAGGCGGCGACGGAAACATACCGTCTTTGCGCTCTTGATATGACGGTAAGCGTTTCTCAGGCGGACAGGCGCGAGCTTGACTCCCTGTATAAAAAATGCAGCGACGCAAATGTTACCGGATATACAAAGGAATCGGTAAAGCGGCTTCGCAGTGCAATGAACGATGCGGCGGAGGCTTTGTGTACTCCCGCCGAAGAGGTATCTCACTGTGAGGAGATCTATGACAGCCTGCACACCGCTTTTGTAGGTCTCAGTACATATGCTTCCGACGAAAAGCCCTCCGATCCCCCTGCTATGCTGTATGTGCTTCTGGGCGCGTCGGCGGTGCTGCTGTGCGGTGCTCTGCTGATAGCGGCATCCTCCGGCAAAAAGAACGCAAAAGGATAGTTTTCCCGGCGGGCACACCGTAATTCGCACAAAAAGCGGTCTTACTCTTTATCAAGGGAGCAAGACCGCTTTTCTGCTCTCCTTTTATTTTGCAAAAATGCCGAAACCGTCTTGACGGGCACGCCGCCTTGTGTTATTGTAAAGGCGGAATTATTCCTATAACTCTGAAAGGATAATATCGGTATGGTTAAAATAGGATTGGTGGGAGTCCGCGCCTTTTCCATCGTTGACGCGGTGAAAAAGATGCCCGGGGAGGCGGTTATTACCGCCATGTGCGACCTGAGAGAGGAAGCTCTTGCCGCGGCAAGAGAGAAAATCGGACTTACGGAGTCGCAGTGCTACCGCGTGTATGAGGATATGCTGGAGAGGGCGGACATTGACGCCGTCATTATCTCCTCTCCCATGAACTGCCATGTGCCCCAGGCGATACAGGCGCTTCAGGCAGGAAAGCATGTGATGTGCGAGGTGACCGCCGCAGTTACCATGGATGAGCTTTGGTGGCTTATTGAAGAAGTGGAGAAGTCCGGCAAGATTTATATGTACGCCGAAAACTACTGCTACACGCCGGAGGTACAGCTTGTCCGCTCCATGGTCAAGGCGGGTATGTTCGGCGAAATATACTACGGCGAGGGTGAGTATACCCATCAGTGCTCCGACCTGTGCTTCCACGAAGGGAAACCCACATGGAGACATTATTGGCAGATGGGTACCCGCGGCGCCTTTTACCCCACACACAGCCTTGGCCCCGTTATGCAGTGCTTTGACGACGACAGGATAGTGTCCGTCGCCACCTTTACCCCCGGCTGTCACAACTCTCTGGGACTGCGTGCCGACGACCTTACGCAGACCATGTGTCAGCTTGAAAGCGGAAAGCTTGTAAAAATCAGGGTGGATACCGTGTCTCCCCGTCCGCATAATATGATGTATTATTCCATACAGGGCACCAAGGGCTGCTACGAGGCCGCACGGGGTCTTGGAGACAGCGCAAAGGTGGCACTTGTAACGGAGGGTGAGCCGGACGCGCATCTTAAATGGAAGCCTCTTTCCGATTTTAACGGTTTGCTTCCGGAAAGATATAAAGGAAACGCGGGCGAGGGCGCCGGTCACGGCGGCGGAGACTATTATATAGTATCTGATTTTATCGACGCAGTAAAAACCGGAAAGCAGCCTGAGCTTAATGTTTATAAGGCGGCGGAATGGACGTCGGTTGCCCTTCTCAGCCAGCTTTCCGTTACCAACGGCGGCAGAGTCATGGAAGTGCCTCACTTCCGCCCCAATATGGATTACGCCGAAAAGAAGATCAAACTTTAAGAAAGAATTGCAGGATTACTATGGGGCTCCGCTCCTAACCCCGATAGAGTATACGGGGCGCCGCCCCGGGGCTCCGTCGAGACGGAGACCCTCACCCCGCTCAGGGTGCTTTTTAGAGAAAAGCACCCCGAGACCCCGAAAAACTCAAATAGGGTGGGGTAAATTTTGAACGGCAATTAAAATAATTCCCCACACCGCAGGGGTGCCGCGGGACGCGGCAACGATGAAAAATGCGCGCAAGAAAGCAAGTTTTCTTGAGCGCATTTTTCTATCGTTTATCGGACGGCTTTGCCGTCCGCCCCTGCGGTTAAATGTTCAACCTGCTTTTCTTGCTTTCTGTGAGTAACTATAAATCTGCTATCGACACGCTCATTAGCTTTGCTGTATGATTGTCGCGAGACTAAAAATTTAGGCTGACGGGACAAACTCTCTACACTTCGTCGAATGTGTTATGCCCTTGCGACGCAACAGTTTGATGTTCTTCCGTGTCGAGAAGAGGGGAGAGATTCTAAAGAGAGGGGAGAA
>JBJDYY010000223.1:0-8215 GCA_051867715.1 Candidatus Avispirillum sp. | reverse complement strand
CACTCGGACTATGCGGATGTATCCGCCGCCTCCCCGTCGGCTTTCTGTCTTGTAGCCACGCTCCGGAGTGAAGCGGGAGGAAATCACATAGCTTATCTGACTGGGGACGCAGCCAACGGATTGCGCAAGGTCGTTTCGCTGAACATTTGCGCTGCCGTTGCCCTCTTCAATCATTTGCTCAATAAGTTTTGCAATTTGGTCTGTAATCAGCATTGTTTCAAACCTCACTTTGACTTTGACTATCTTTGACTTTCTGTGTATATGATACTCCCAAGGTCAAAGAAAGTCAAAGTCAAAGAAAGTCAAACAAACACTTTCGCGGCTGACTGCAGATGAAATACGCGGCAAAATCTCGTTTTTTCTCACTGAATCTCATTATTTCTCACTTTTTCAGACTTTTTTGAATTATTTATTGTAAACATTGCGGGAGCTTTATTGATTTACGGGAAAAGTCAATGTATAATAATGAAAAGAGTATTTTTGACCTTGCGCGGTGCGCAGACAAGGCTCATACGAGGTGCATATGTATAACATTCTGATAGCCGACGATGAGGAAATGATACGCCGGCTGGTGGCGAAATACGCCGCCTTTGAGGGACACAGAGTAAGCGAGGCCGCCGACGGTATGCAGGCGGTGGAAATGTGCAGACAGAACAGGTATGACATCCTTATATGCGATATAATGATGCCGGAGCTTGACGGCTTTTCCGCCTGCCGCGAAATACGCAAGTTTTCGGATATTCCCATCATTATGCTCTCGGCAAGGGGGGAGGAGTACGACAAGATAAACGGCTTCTCTCTGGGAATAGACGACTATGTGGTAAAACCCTTTTCACCCAAAGAGCTGATGATGAGGGTCGAGGCTGTTATGAACAGATACGGTCACCGCAGCCCTCAGGAATCGGGAGAACACGAAATATTCGAGTTGGGAGGACTTCGCGCCGACATTACTGCGCGTGTGGTCACCGTGGACGGCGAGCGGATTGATATGTCACCTAAGGAATATGACCTTTTCTTCTATTTTATTAAAAACAGAAATGTGGCGCTTTCCCGTGAAAAGCTTATCTGCGAGGTGTGGGGCTACGATTACTACGGCGACGACCGCACTCTTGACACCCACATCAAGCTGCTTCGCAGAAGTCTGGGGGACTATTCAAAGCACATTGTGACCCTGAGAGGAGTTGGATACCGTTTTGACACAAACGCCTGACATGGCTGCAAATAAAAAGAAAAAAGAGCGGCGCACGCGCCGCCCCGCCGGAATGAGAGTAAAGATGTTTATGTATCTGGCGGCGTTTTCCGTCATTGTGCTTGCGGTAATCGTGGTGTTTCAGATAATTCTTCTTGAGCCTGTTTACAGAGCCAGCACCCGCCGTCAGGTCACGGCTGCCGCCCGAACCATATCGGGCTTCGATGAGAGGAGCGCCGATTATGAAAGCGATATTTACGATATTGCTTCCCGTTTCGGTCTTTGCGTTTCCGTTTTCACCATTACGGAAAACGCAAACGGCGGCAAAACCGCCGTTGAGGCGGTGCGGGCACATACGGGGCAGGCGTGCGTAATTCACTCTACCGTGACAAACGAAGGACTTTTTGCTGATCTGTATACGCGGGCGCGCCAAAGTGAGAGGGGAATATACCTTGAAACGCTGGAGCTTCGCAATTCCGACTCCGAGGGCAGCCTTATATGCGCGGCGGTCAGCAGCGACAGCGGAGACGCGGAGCTTCTGACTCTGGTAAATGTCCCGCTTCAGCCCGTGGACGCTACCGTGGCGACTCTCAGACTGCAATTGGTTTATATTTCTTTAATTCTCATATTCGTTTCCGCCGTGGCCGCATATATCATTTCCTCCCGCATGAGCCGTCCCGTTGCCGCTATGAACGAGGAAGCCAAAAAGCTCGCCACAGGCAGCTACGATGTAAACTTTACGGGCGGAGAATTTCTCGAGACCAGTCAGCTTGCGGGCACGCTTAACTACGCGGCGTCGGAGCTTTCCAAGCTTGACACCATGCAAAAGGAGCTGATCGGCAATATTTCCCACGATCTGAGAACGCCCCTTACCATGATTGCCGGTTACAGCGAGGTTATGCGGGACATTCCCGGCGAAATGAACGCCGAGAATATGCAGATAATCATTGACGAGACAAACAGGCTGTCGTCGCTTGTAAACGATATGCTTGACCTTTCCCGCCTTACGGGAGGAAAGAGGGAGCTGAAAAAGACTCTGTTTTCCCTTACGGAATGCGTAAGGGAGACGGTGGCGCGGTACTCCCATCTTAAGGGGGCGCAGGGGTATGTCATTGAATTCCACGCAGACCGCGAGGTTTTTGTTTTAGCGGACGAGACGCTTATTCTTCAGGTGATTTACAATCTTGTCAGCAATGCCGTGAATTACACGGGGGATGACAAGAAGGTAGACATATACCAAAGCATTGAAAACGGTGTTTGCCGCATTACCGTGTGCGATACGGGAGAGGGAATTGCTCCGGAGAAGCTGCCGCTTATATGGGACAGATACTACCGCACGGGCGATTTCCACAAGCGCGCCGTGGTGGGCACCGGACTGGGGCTGTCAATAGTCAAGAACGCGCTTATTCTGCACGGCGCGCAGTTCGGCGTGTCAAGCACCGTGGGCAAGGGCTCTGCTTTTTGGTTCGAGCTGCCGGAGGCTGAAGCCGGCGAGGACGGTGAGACGGAGGACCCCGGGGAGACCGAGGATAATCCCGGGGCTGACGGCAGCACCGGAGAAAACGGAGAAAACGGCTGAAACTGCGGTTTACAGCATGCCGAGAAACGCGAGAACGCCGTTTGCCACTCCCTGGGCGAAAAGCTGAGGGCTGTACGCCATAAGCTCCGCATCGTAGGGATTGGTGATGAAGCCAAGCTCTACAAGGGTTGCCGGCATCTGTGTCCTTCTGAGCACATAAAGTGTGGGGCGGGCGCTGACGCCGCGGTTGGGAAGTCCGGTTATATTGTTGAGCTGGGTAAGGATATTTTCGGCAAGAACCTGCGCTTCTGTGCCCATTCTGTATACAAAGGCTTCGGAGCCGCTTGCCGAGGTTATGTCGGAGGCGTTGGTGTGCAGGCTGATAAAGTAGTCTGCGCCCCATGCATTGGCGTCGTTTACGCGGGCGGCAAGGGAAGTGGCATTTGATGTGCCGAGCTGAGTAGCGGCGGTGGGGCGCGACAGACGAACATCAAGTCCTGCGGCGCGGAGATATTCCGCGGTCAGCACTCCGATGCGGTACACCAGATCCTGCTCTCTGAAGCCGTTGCCTTCTGCTCCGGCGTTGGGATTGGTGGGATTGTGGCCCTGATCTATGTAAATTTTTGTTGCCATGGCGGTTTTCCTTTCTGCTTTATAGATGACGGCAGAGCCGTCAATAAATTATATGCGCAAAACCGCCGGATGATAAGGCGGGAAAAGTTTAGGAATGTAAGCCGGAAACAGGCTGAAAAACAAAGGAAAGATGAAAGAAATACAGAAAATACTGAGCCGCGTTCGTCTGGCGGTGGAGAAATACGGTATGATAGACGAGGGCGACAGGATAGCCGTGGGCATATCCGGCGGCAAGGATTCGCTGACGCTGCTGCTTGCTTTGGCGGAGCTGAGAAACTTCCTGCCGCGCCGTTTTGAGCTTTGCGCGATAATGGTGGATATGGGTTTTGACAAATGTCAAAAACATCCTGCTCCCAAAAGCGATCACGCCGAAATACGCCGTCTGTGCGAGAGGGCGGGAGTACCGTTTATTGTAAAGGAAACGGAGCTTGCTTCGGTTATTTTTGATGTCAGGCAAGAGTCAAATCCCTGCTCGCTGTGCTCGCGTATGCGGCGCGGAATACTGCACGATGCCGCAAAAGAGGCGGGCTGCAACAAGGTGGCTCTCGGGCATCATTTTGACGACGCGGCAGAGACCTTTATGCTCAGTCTGTTTTTTGAGGGTCGAATCGGCAGCTTTTCGCCGGTCACAACGCTTTCCCGAAAGGAATTAGTGCTTATCCGGCCGCTGATAATGACGGAAGAAAAGCTCATAAAGTCTTTTGTGAAAAAAGCGGATATTCCCGTGGAAAAAAGCTGCTGTCCCGAGGACAAAAACACGGAACGGGAGTATATGAAGCAGTATCTTTTCGAGTTTGACCGCCGTCACCGCGGGCTTTACCGCCGTATCGTGGGCGCAATGGAACGAGCAGGCATCGACGGTTGGCACGAGTAGAGCGCGAAGCAAGGTGAGACGATATGGGGCGCTGCCCCATGCCCCGAGAATTTATGCGAGGCTCTGCCTCGCGCACCGCTCGGGGGCTTTTTAGAGAAAAGCCCCCCGAGACCCCGAAAAACTCAAATATGGTGGGGCAAATTGAGAACTGCAATTAGAAATTTACACGAACCCCCAGCAGGGGAGCCGCGAAGCGGCAAGCATATGAAGAAACGCAGGAGAAAGTTTACTTTCTCCTGCGTTTCTTCATTGCAAGGCGGACGGCGAAACCGTCCGCCCTGCGGTTGAATGTTCAGTTTGGCTTTTCTCACATTCCGTGAGTAGCTTCAGGTCTGTTATCGACACAATTATTAGCTTTGCCTTATTCTTGTGACGATATTATATTTCAGCCTGCTGAACAGGTTTGCGGTATTGCTCTGCTTTATATTTGACAAATGCAGAAAATTATATATCTATTTCTTGATACCCTGCAAAAATTCATAAATTTGCGCTGCTTTTTATTGCAATATTTGTAAAATTATGCTAAAATATATAATGCAAACATCTTAACAATACAAAAAGAGTCCTGACGGACTCTTTTCAAGCACCACTGTGCAGTCGGATAAACCGACGATTTGAATAAATTCTTATTTGAACTCGCAGTGTAAGTTTATAGGGGACTATAAACTACACTAAAATAATAACACATACCAAGGAGAATGTCAATATGAAATGCGGGAATTATTTTTTAGGATTGGATATTGGTACCGATTCTGTAGGATATGCGGTATCAAGTGCGGACGGAAACTATACTATTCCCCGAATTAACGGCGAGCATGCATGGGGTGTGACCCTGTTTGAAGGAGCAAATTTGTCCAATGAAAGAAGGGCATATCGCACTGCAAGGAGAAGGCTTGACCGCCGCCAGCAGAGAGTCAAGCTGATACAGGAACTTTTCGCAAAAGAAATCGCAAAAACAGATGAGACTTTTTTCAGAAGGATTAAAGAAAGCGGTTTTGCAAGAGAAGACAGTGCCGAGCCTTATAGCCTTTTCAATGATGAAAAATACACGGATACCGAGTACCATAAAGAGTATCCCACTATTCATCATTTGATTTGTGAACTCATTGATAACAAATCGCCTCATGATGTAAGGCTTGTATACATAGCCTGCGCATGGCTTGTTGCGCACAGAGGACACTTCCTGCTGGATATAGCTGAGGACAATATTGGGGCAGAACTTAACCTGCAGAAGGTATACGAAGATCTTATTTCGTACTTTGAAAATCTGCCTGTTGAGGGAGAGTATATTTCTCCGTGGGAAACACCCGATATGTCAGCGCTTGAAAATGTATTGAAGAAAAAAATGTCCGTGACATTGAAAACCAAAGAACTGACTGCTGTATTATTCGGAGAAAAGAAACCGCCTAAAGGTATTGAAAATCCGGAAAGCTTTCCTTTTTCCTCTGCTTCTATTATAAAACTTCTTGCAGGAGGAACGGTAAAACTGAAAGATTTGTACGGAAACGAAGGATATGACGAACTTGGCAGCTTTTCCTTAGGCAAAAGTGATGAGGATTACGAAGCCGTACTTCGTGAGCTTGGAGATGACGGAGAACTTTTAATCCGTCTCAAAGCCGTATATGATTGGGAAATACTTGCCGATCTTCAGGGAGAATGCAAATATATTTCTCAAAAGAAAGTAAAGATTTACGAACAGCATAAATCGGATTTGAAGACTCTGAAATATTTTGTCAAAAAATATATCCCCGAAAAATATAATGATATTTTCAAGAGCCTTGAAATAAAAGGTAATTATGTATCATATTCCGGAAATATCAAAAACGGTAAAGGCGATATTTCAAAATTCAAGGAATGTAAAAAGTCGGATTTCTGTGCCTATATACTGTCATGCTTCAAAAATATAACTGCGGATGAAAGCGATACGGAACTGTACTCCGATATGCTGCTAAGGCTTAATAAAGATGTTCTGACATTTATGCCCAAACAGGTGGAGGATGACAACCGTGTTATTCCCTATCAGCTTTATTATTCGGAAATGCGTCTGATTTTGGAAAATGCAGCTTTTTATCTTCCGTTTTTGAATGAGGCCGACAGGGACGGATACATAACAAAGGAAAAGATTCTGTCCGTAATGAAATTCCGTGTCCCGTATTATGTGGGGCCGCTGAACAGCAGCAAATTCGGCTGGATTGAGAAGAAAGCCGACGGAAAGATTTATCCGTGGAATTTTGAAGAAAAGGTTGATTTGGACAAAAGCGAGCAGAGATTCATTGCGGAAATGACAAATTCATGTTCATACCTGCCGGATAAAGATGTGCTTCCCAAGCACTCACTTCTGTATGAAAAGTTCGAGGTTCTCAACGAAATAAACAGTATAAAAATTTTTGACAGGAAAATTTCAGTTGAGGCCAAGCAATGCATATATAACGAACTTTTTATGAAAAAGAAAAAAGTCACCATAAAGATGATACGTTCGCTTTTGGTTGCATGCGGGTTTTACTCCGAGGATGATGTAAAAACTATGTCCGGGATAGATGAAACGGTAAAATCATCACTTTCCTCACATATTGCGTTTTCGCGACTTATTTCATCCGGCATTTTATCCGAAGATGAAGCGGAAAGAATAATTATGAGAAGCACATACAGTGAAAGCAAATCCCGCTTCCGCAAATATCTGAAGGAACATTTCGGAAAATTCAGCGATGGGGATTTCAAATATGTTGCGTCTCTGAAGTTTAAGGATTTCGGAAGGCTTTCAAGAGAGCTTTTGTGCGAATTCAACGGAAGCCGTACGGACAGCGGAGAATACGGTTCCGTTATGTATTTCATGTGGAACTACAATGTCAATCTCAGTGAGCTTTTACTGTCTGAAACAGAATACACTTTCAAAAACGATATTGCGGACTATAATAAAGAGTATTATTCCTCTCATCCGCTTACGCTTTCCGACAGACTTGATGAAATGTATGTTTCAAACGCGGTTAAACGCCCGATTTTCCGAACTCTTGACATAGTATCGGATGTTACAAAGGCTATGGGAAAAGCGCCCCGTAAGATTTTTGTGGAAATGGCAAGAGGAGCGACGGAAGAGCAGAAAGGCAAGCGGACAAAATCAAGGAAAGCGCAGATAGAGGAGCTGTATGCGAAGGTTAAGAATGAAGATGTAAAGAAGCTTCAGAAGCAGCTTGAAGATATGGGTGACGCCGCCGACAGCCGCCTTCAAAGCGAAGCGCTGTTTTTATACTATATGCAGCTCGGAAAATGTATGTATACCGGAGAGGCAATAGATATTACACGCCTGAAAGACGGCACTTACAATATTGAACATATTTATCCCCGGTCAAAGGTCAAGGATGACAGTATTCTCAATAATAAAGTACTTGTTCTGTCTAAAGTCAACGGAGAGAAGAGCGATACATATCCCATACCCGCAAAGATTCGTACAAATATGCAAAGCTTTTGGAAAAGCCTTCTCAATACGGGACTTATAACAGAAGAAAAGTATAAGAGGCTTGTCCGTGCTACGCCCTTTACCGACGAGGAAAAATGGGGATTTATTAACAGGCAGCTCGTTGAGACAAGGCAGTCAACCAAGGTTGTAACCCAATTGCTTTCCGAGATGTATCCCGATACGGAAACAGTGTATGTAAAAGCGGGATTGGTATCGGATTTCCGTCAGGAATACGGTTTGATTAAATCCCGTGCCGTAAATGATTTGCATCACGCTAAGGACGCATATCTGAATATTGTGTGCGGAAATGTTTATCACGAGCTTTTCACAAGAAAATGGTATATTGAAAACAGTTCCTCCGACTATTCCGTAAAGACGTCCGCCGTATTCGGCGCAAAAAGATACTCAGGCGGAGACTGTATATGGAACGGCTCCGAATCCGTAGCGGAAGTGAAAAAGACCGTGTCCAAAAACAGCGTACATATGACAGCGTATTCATTCTGCCGAAAAGGAAGGCTGTTTGACCAAATGCCTGTAAAGGCGAAG
>JBJDYY010000222.1:0-8323 GCA_051867715.1 Candidatus Avispirillum sp. | reverse complement strand
TTATAACCTGTCCAGCTCCCCTTACACAGGGGAGCCTCCGCTGCGGCGGGACTAATCATCGGCAAAAGCCTCTCGAACTACTTTTTTAGCAGATGACTTTCGGAATATCAAAAATCAAAAAACTCCCCGCGGGGAGTTTTTTGTATTTTAGGATAAATAAGCGTGACAAATCAAAGCAGGTCGTTCATAAGTTTAACCGTTTCTGCTTTGGAAAGAGATTTGCACCGGGCATACTCCATTACAAGCGCTGCCTTTACTGCATTTCTGCCCTCGCTGTCAAGGGACTCATATACGGAGGAAAGCTCGGGAGAGGCGCTGAAGGCATCCTCGGATTTGTCCGTCTCGCCCAGATTGAACTGGTAAAACAAATCCTCCGGGTATACTCCCGTACTGCGTACAAGCTCGTGGGTGCGTCGGTTGCTGTCGAAAAACATGATAAGGGACAGATATGTACCCCAGGTCATGCCTCTTGTTCCTGTCTCCGTCAGACAGTAGGTCTGGCGGGAAATGCCAACGAGACCTGCAAGCTCGTCCTGCGACAGCCCTGCTTTTGCTCTCAGCACGGAAAGCTGAGGGAGCAGGCGGGAAATATATTCATTTTTCTTTTCGTTGCTGATTGACCAGCGCTTACCGTATTTCATAATGTTCAGTCCTTTCACGGTGTTGCGTTTGCCGTACATCTTGTTTGTCAGATGTAATACTTTACGGGATTATTGTAACATATTTTTGACAGTTTTCAACAAGAAAAACGAGAAAGAATTGAACGGTTTGTAAATATATTGCTAAAAAATATCGACTGTTATAAAATTTATTTATATGTTATAATCAGGTGGTACTATTTGGTAAACAAAGCCCCCTGATATGTACGCCGCCCGTACATAAGGCGGTCAATGTTGTTGGAAACAGCGGTTTTTTTGCGGCACCAGTCGGGGGCAAGCAGAAGCTCTGAGGGGGCGTCGCCCGTAACGCGGGCGATTACCGTGTCGGGGGGCAGAAGCTCAAGCTGACGCACTGCCGTGTCCGTATAAGCTTCCATACTCATGGGGGTATAGTCGCCTGACAGGTACTGCCGGGCAAGGGGTGTGCCGCGAAGAACATGCAAAAGATGGAGCTTTACCATATCCGGCTCAAGCGCTGCCACAACCCGGGCGCTGTCAAGCATCATTTTAAGGCTTTCTCCCGGCAGACCGTCAATAAGGTGGATGCAGATCTGTATATCTCCCCCCGCCGCCCGCAGTCTGCGGTAGCCGTCGCAGAAGGAGGCAAAATCGTGTCCTCTGCCAATTCTTTCGGCGGTTTCGTCATGCACCGTCTGAAGCCCCAGTTCTACCAGCAGGGGGATTTTCTCCGACACCTCCCTAAGGACTTCAAGCACCTTTTCACCGAGGCAGTCCGCTCTGGTTGCCACGGCAAGCATAACGGCACCGGGCAGGGACGCCGCTTCGCCGTACACCTTTTTCAGGGTCTCGGGAGAGGCGTAGGTGTTGGTGTGCGCCTGAAGATAGGGAATGAATTTGTCCGTTTCCCATTTATTTCTCACAGCCGCAACTCCTTTTTCGTACTGTTCTTTCATGGTGCCGGCGCTCTGCGCGCCGGAGGAGCCGCCCAGACAGTATATACAGCCGTCGCTTCCGCAGGTGCCGTCAAGATTGGGGCAGGTAAAGCCTGCGTCAAGGGCAACCCTGGCGCATTTTGACCCGAAGCGGCGCTTCATATAATAGTCAAAGGTGTAGTATCTTTTGTTGGAGTCGCTGTTTTTGTACGGATTTGTCTCTCTTTGAGTAGGCTTTTTCATTTCGTATTGCTTTCTGCACTGAATGTCAGCCGAGCCGCTTTGTCATATATGCGGTGCCGCTTTCAAGGTTAAACCAAGTGAAAATTCCGTCCTCGTAAAGCATATATCCGTGAGGCGTATTCTCTTTGGGTATGGAAACGGAGCCCGGATTCATATAAATATAGCTGCCGTGATCTGCATATTTTGATACATGGGTGTGACCGCACAGCAGTACGGAGCCGCGGCAGGCGGGAAGTGGCTTGTCCTCTCCCCACAGATGACCGTGAGTGGCGTATACGGAAAGCTCTTTGTCGCAAATAAGGGCGTAGTCTGCCATTACGGGAAAGTCCAGCACCATCTGGTCTACTTCCGCTTCGCAGTTGCCGCGGACGCAGAGGATTTTGTCAGCAAGAGGGTTCAGCATTGCTATGACTTCTTTGGGTGCGTATCCCTCGGGCAGCTCGTTTCTGGGACCGTGGTATAGAATATCGCCCAGAAGCAGCAGTCTGTCGGCTTCGGAAGCGTTAAAGTGCTCCAGCATTCGGCGGCACCACAGGGCGGAGCCGTGTATATCGGACGCGATGAATATTTTCATATTTATGACCATGCCTTTCGTTGATTTGTGACGTTTTTTCAAAGCCCTCGGGCTTTGAAAAATGCCGCCGCCCCTTTTGGCGGCAAGACACAAATAGGGTTTGAAACAGCTCACGTACGCTCCACGCTCGCTTTACTTTCAAACTCTCTTCCTTTATTTTCTTAATTCTCTTTACTCTCTTTTGACTTTTTTACTGCCTCAAAGCAGTTTATGGGAATACCCTGAGAGGAGAAATTCCGTTCGTATTCGGTAACTATATTGCTCTCGGCGCGCTCGCTTTCGTGAAGATTTCGCGTCTCGAAAACCACATCAAAGCAGGGCTCGTTTTTCACGGCTTCAAGGGAAAAGTCAAAAAGCTCCGTGTTGTCGGTCTTGAAGGTAAAGGAGCCTCCTTCCCGCAGCAGGCGCACATACTGCCTGAGAAAATCGGGATGGGTAAGGCGTCGGGCGGTGTAGCCGTTTTTCGTCCACGGGTCGCTGAAGTTTGCGTATACGGCGTCAAAGGCGCCGTCGCAGAAAAGTCCCTCAAGCTCTGCGGCATCGCAGTTCAGAAAGCGCACATTGCCGCGCATATCCAAAGGTATATCCCAGCGCTCGTTTTTATACACCGTGCCGTCGGGACTTCTCCACCCTCCGTGGCAGTCAAGCTGCCCGAGCCCTCTGTCCTCGGCGTACTTTTCCGCCGCGGTGACGATGACATCTCCCACGCGCTCTACTGCTATGTAGTTGAAGTCCGGGTCGCGCCTTGAAAGCTTTCTGATAAATTCCCCTTTTCCGCAGCCGATTTCAAGCCGCAAGGGGCGATCTTCGTCAAAAACGCCCTTCACGGTGGCTGTGCAGTCTTCTTTTGTCACAAACAGAGCGCTGAGAGCACGAAGTCTCTCCCCGCCTCTGCGTTTTTTTCTCATTCTCATATTGAAATATGTCTCGCTTTTTGATAAAATATATGTTACATAGAATTATACCATATGATCGGGTGAAAATCCACATTATTTTGCATTTTGACCGAAGGGAGGGATAGGCTTGACAGTCAACGAATTTGCCCGTACGCTGGCAAAGGAGCTTGTTGCCCGCGGAGTCGGGCGCGACGAAGCCATAAAGCACAGCGCGGCTCTTGTGCGTTCTTTCTCCCGTGAGGATCTGCGCGAGGTGGAGGACTACGGCTGTGCCGACGATTTCAAGGAGCTTTCCGACAGCCTTGCGGCGCTTATCTTTTCAAGAGCTGCGCGGGAGAGGAAGGCTTTCGAAAAAAGTGCGGACGCGGCTGTGAGCGCGCAAACGGCGATGAACGAAACGGAGACTGCGGCGGAGACAGAAACGGATAACGCGGCGGGAACCGATATTTCTACCGATACTGCGGCAGAGACTGACGGCGGCAAGGTCTGCGAGCCTGACCGATGGGACGGGGTCGAAAATGGCGTTGGGACGGACAAAACGGAGATCGTCGAGTCCGAAAAGCCCGAAGCGCAAAGCATGGCTGACAGAGAAACCGCACAAAGCGTTCCTACATCGGACACGGTCAGAATAAATACTGCGGATATCGGCAGCACCAGAGCCTTTGACACGGTGCGCGCGGAGGGTGCTCCGACAGGTACCGTCACCGCACCTACAAGCGTTGTATCCGTAGGGCACAACGAGGAGCGGGGCGCGGCTGCAAAGGATATTGCGGACGGCGACACGCAGGAAATTTATCTTGACGAGGAAACCTCGCCCATAAGAGAAAAAACAGTGCTGACCTCCAGGGGAAAGGTGTTCTTCTGGGTCATAACCGTTCTCACCTCCCCGCTGTGGATATGCTGCGGCGCGCTTGTCATGTGCGTTTTCGGTATAGCCGTTGCGGCGGTGTGCGCCTTTATGGCGGCATGTATATGTCTTGTATGCGCTGAGGCGGCTGCGGGGGGCGCGGTGGCGCTTGTAGGTATTATTTACGGCATATCCCGCATATTTACGGGCTCTCCCGCGGCAGGCATTTTTGAAATAGGTCTGGGAATTGCCGTGGGCGGCGTGGCTTTGGCACTGGGTATACTTACCTACAATTTCGCCGTGGTAGTGCTTCCGGGACTTCTGAGACAGCTCATAAGCTTTGAGGGCTACTGCCTGCGGCGTATACCGCCTGCTCTTGACAGGTTCAGAGAGGAGTGCAACAGACTGTGAAAAGACGATCCAAACTCTTTCTCATTGTTGCGGGCGTGCTTGTGGTTCTGGGCGCGGTGCTGTGCGTCGTGGGCTACTGTGTAAGTTTCGGCACGGGCGAGCAGATATTGGCTGACAGCTTCGGCGCGGAGAAAGGCTACACGGAGTATTTCGGCTCCGACAGCCTTGACAAAATAAAGCTGTCTGTTGAAGACGCAAATATCAACATAATCGGCGGCGCGGACAGCGCCTATATGGAAATCATAAATTTCAACGAAAATCTGTGCTCTTTTTCAAACAACAGCTCCACGGTTATATTTAATCAGACCCCCGATTTTACCTCGGTATCGGGCTTCTGGGAAAGCGGTCTGAGCTTCAAGGGGCTGAGATACTTCCTTTTCCCCGGCACGGGCAAGGGAGAGAGGGTCATCAATATTTATCTTGATTCGGCGCAAACCGTCAGGTGCTTTGATCTCAGCAGTGTCAGCGGGAATATTACCGTCAGCGATATAGACACGCCTACCGATTACAATATCAGGGTGGGCAGCGGCAACGTCACCGTAAAGAATGTCAGCACCGGGTCCGCCCTCAGCGTGGAATCCGACGACCCCGCAGCCGTTAAGGTCTGCTTTGAGAATGTGGCAGCCGAAATAGTCAGGATATGCGCCGCAAAGGCGGATTTTGACGCTGTGGGATTCAGCGCCCGCTACTGCGATATTGCGGTAAGCGGCGGCAGTGCGGATATGGACTATACGCCTTTTGAGGGCGGCGCATTCAGCGCGGAGATAGCTACGGGCGGTAAAATGACCGTTAACGGCAGCACATACACGGATTTGTTCAGATACGGCACCGAGGACGCCACTAAAGGCACGGCGGCGGGCGACGGCGACGGCAAGGAGGAAGAAAAGAATCCCCCTTATCTTAAAATCAACACAGGTCTTGCGACCTCCGAGCTTAATGTTTCCCTTGAGCTTCTCAGCGCTCAAAGCTGGGAAGAGAACGGCTCGGACAGCGAGAACTGATAAATCTAAAAAGAAAAGGAATTAAAATGAGCTACACTTACAGAACCAGAGGCACCTGTGCCACGGAAATAAATTTCGATATTGAGGACGGCAAGCTTTACAATGTGAGATTTACCAACGGCTGCAACGGCAACCTGAAAGCGGTCTCAAAGCTTGTAGAGGGAAAAGACGCCAAGGAAATAGCAAAGCTGCTTTCGGGCAACACCTGCGGTATGAAGCCTACCTCCTGCGCGGATCAGCTTGCCCGCGCCATTGAAAAGGCTCTCAGCGAGCAGGACGACGCGTAAGAAAGCTGCGCTTTGCAAATACTGCCGAGACCTGCGAGCTTTCGGCAAAAAAGAGATATTTTTTAAGGAGCAGGGCCATGAGCCCCCGATTACCCTATGTATACTGTAAAAACAAAAAATGCGGAGGTTGAGCTCCGCGCCGTTGAAAAGGGCATTTTCCGCGTCAGAGTAAGCCATGACGGGGAATTTACGGAAAGCCTTATGTCGCGCTACAACATTCTCCGCGAAAGCGGAGAGGCGGCTGACGCGTCCTTTGACGGCACTGCGCTGACTCTGGGCGGCGTGACCCTTACCGCGGCTGACGGCTCCCTTCAGGTGTCAGGCACAAAGGAAAAGCTTTGTATTTCCTTCGACGGCTTTGAGGGAAATCCCTATAAGAGCCGCGGCTTTACGCTGACGGCTTCCCTTACAAAGGACGAGCGTCTTTTCGGTCTCGGGGACGAGTCGCGCAAGAACATTGCCCGCCGCGGCTCCGTGGCGCGCCTTGACATCAGAAATGTGGCGTCCTACGGTCCCATACCCTTTATTATGTCCTCCAACGGCTGGGGGCTTTTGCTTAACTGCACCTACGCTACAACCTTTGACTGCGGCGCGTCTCAGGCGGACAGCCTTGTTATTTCTTCCCACAAGGGACAGATAGACTTTTACCTGTTTATTCCCGAAAGCGGAAAGCTTACGGATATTCTTACTCTTCAGGGCAAGGTTGCGGGCAATCCCATACTGCTTCCCAAGTTTGCTTACGGCTATACCTTCGTGCTTAACGAGCAGACAAATGCACGGGAGATGCTGTACGACTGTCTGAATTTCCGCCGTGAGGATATTTCCTGCGATATGGTGGGACTTGAGCCTCAGTGGATGACAAATCACTATGACCGCTCCATAAACAAGACATGGAGCAGAGATCGCTTTTTCTTCCCGGACTGGATGCCGGATAATTACAGCGGCTATGATACATTTTTCTACAATCTGCGCGAGATGGGCTTTAAGTTCAGCCTCTGGCTCTGCCAGGACTACGACCTTCTGTTTGAGGAGGAGCGTCAGTGCGGCGAGAGGGCAAAGGAGCTGGGCAAGGAGTACACCTTTGAGGGCGCTTCCATTCTTGACCCCCATCTTGCCTGCCCCGAGTATATGGACGGCATTACCGTCAGAGATGTGCCCTGGTTCGACCATCTGAAAAAGTTCTGCGACAACGGTGCCTCCGCCTTTAAGCTGGACGGCGCATTCCAGACAAACGACCACCCCGACAGGCTTTGGGGCGGAAAGTATTTTGACGACGAAGTGCACAACGTATACCCCGTTATCTATGTAAAGCAGATGCAGGAGGGCTTTTCCAATCACACGGGCAGACGCGCCGTTATATACACCCCCTGCGTATATTCCGGCACACAGCGCTACGCCGCTTCCTGGGCGGGAGACACCGGCGGCGGATTTGACACCGTTATCGCTATGCTGAATTTCGGCCTTTCCGGTCATTCCAATGTTACCTGCGATATGGAGGTAGTTTCCAAAGAGGGAATCCATTACGGCTTCCTGTCCCCCTGGACTCAGCAGCTTGGCTGGCGCAACTGGCAGCAGCCCTGGTTCCTCCGGGACGAGCTGTGCCAGTGCATAAAATATTATTCTCACCTGAGAAACAGCCTGTTCCCCTACATATATTCAATGGCGCATAAGGCGTCAGAGGTCGGTCTGCCTATTGCAAGGGCACTGTCTCTTATGTATCCCGACTATCCCGAATATGACTATGTGGCAAACTCCTATATGTTCGGTGACAGCCTGCTGGTAGCTGTGTTCGATATGAAGTTGACCCTGCCCGCTGGAGAAAAATGGGTGGACTTCTTCACCGGAGATGTGTACGAGGGCGGTCAGGTGATCGACTACAAAATTCCCGAGGGACGGGGCGGCGCGCTTATGGTAAAAGCGGGCAGCGTGTTCTGCACAAGGGATTATCAGAAGTACATTGAGGAGACTGCTCCCGACAAATACCATATAAATGTTTATCCCGGCGGCGACGCGCAGTTTACCCTTTACGAGGACGACGGCTACACCTACGACTATCTTGAGGGCAAGATGGGAACTACAAAGATTGCTCTGGAAAACAGCCGTGACGGTGCCTTTGAGCTTGCGCTTTACAAGCGCGAGGGCAGCTTTGAGGGCAGAGAAAAAACGGAAGCTTCTCTTATGTCCGACCCCGATATTCTCCCTATGGGCGATGTTACCGCCTTTGATGTCAAGGTGTTCGGAGAAGCTGTCAGCGTAACTCTTGAGGGTAAACCCGTTGAGTTTACGGTGTCCGACGGCTTTACATACTTTGAAGCGGACCGCGATGCCCACAGGGAAAAGGATCTGCGCTTTGAGGTAAAATTCTGAGCTTTTGATTAAAAGTGAGAAGAAAACACAAAAAGGAAAAAGGCACACGGACAGTTCGTCCGTGTGTCTTTTTGGTACCCCGAAAACCACCTGCTAAGCAGGTGGTTCAAAAGAGGCTTTTGCCGATGGCTAGTCCCGCCGCAGC
>JBJDYY010000221.1:0-1832 GCA_051867715.1 Candidatus Avispirillum sp. | reverse complement strand
TCGGTTTTCATCTCTTACAAAAATCGGCTGTACAACCCGCCGCAGAGCAGATAAAATTATATGACAACTACCGATAACAGAATACCGAGGCTTGACGGACGCCTTGCCCTTGCCGCTTCCTTTGTTTCGGGAGACACGGCGGCGGATGTGGGAACAGATCACGCCTATATCCCCGTATATCTTCTGAAAAGCGGCAGATGCCGCCGCGCAATTGCCTCGGACATAAACGCAGGTCCCCTTGATAACGCCCGAAAAAGCGCCGCGGAGTACGGCGTCTCGGAAAATATTGATTTTTACCTTTCCGACGGACTTGAAGGCGTCCCCCTTGATGGAGTGACGGACATACTTATATGCGGCATGGGCGGCGAGCTGACCGCCCGCATTATCTCCGCCTGTCCCCGGCTTTATACGGCGGGAGACGGTGCGCCGCGGCTTATTCTCCAGCCCATGTCGGGAGCGGACAAGCTGCGCCGCTTTCTGGCAAAGGACGGTTTTGAAATTACGGACGGCGGAGTGGCTGAGGCCGCGGGGAAACTGTATCAGTGCATAGTATGCAGATATACGGGAAAGCCATATTCCCTGACCCCCGCCGAGGAGCTTGCGGGAGCGAAAAATGAGCCCCTGCGCCGCTCTCCCCTTTACGAACGCTTTGTTCGGGGACTGATAGAAAAAACAAAGAAAGCGGCAGAGGGCAAAAAACGCGGCGGTCTTGACACAGCATATGACGAAGCGTTGCTAAAAGAGCTTTGCGAAATATATAAAAGCTGCGCAGCCGAAAACGGCAAAGAGGTAAGCGTGAAAGCACCAACAGTTTAGGATAAACCAAAGCTGTTTCACGCAAAAACAAACGCTAAAAATCGGACATAATGATTTTTGTCGGCTTTGCCGACACACATTTGTTTCATTTCTGTTTGTACGGCCGTAAGCCGAATGGAGGGTAATATGAAAATATATGAATTTTGGGAAAATCTCAGAGAGCTGTATCCGGACAGCCTTTCCTCCGATTGGGACAATGACGGGCTTATGTGCTGCCCGGACAAAAACGCCCCCGTAAAGCGGGTGCTGTGCGCCCTTGACGCTACTATGGATGTTCTGGAATACGCTGTCCGCGGCGGTTTTGACACGGTGCTTGCCCACCATCCCATGATATTCAGGGGACTGAAAAGCGTAACCGAAGATTCCTTTGCGGCAAAAAGAGCGATATATGCCCTTAAAAATAAGCTGTCCGTCATTTCCCTGCACACACGGCTAGACGCGGGAGCGGGAGGAGTCAACGACACCCTTGCCGAGATTCTGGAACTTCGTGACATAAAATATTTCGGAAGCCGCGAAGAGCCCCAGATCGGCAGAATGGGAAAAACGGATAAACAAAGCGCCGACGCTTTCGGAAACAAAATAAAGGAATCTCTTGCAGTGCCCAACGTCGCGGCATATATCTGCAGGGATGTTGAAAATGTGGCTGTTATAGGCGGCGGAGGCAAGGACTTTATATTCGACGCCATAACAGCAGGCGCCGACACCCTTGTCACAGGCGAGGTAGGCTATAATGACGGCATAGACGCGGCGGAAGCAGGACTGAATGTGTTTGCCGCAGGGCATTTCGGCACGGAGTTTCCCGTCTGCGAAACCCTCAGGCGCCTTGCGCGGGATATGGCAGGAGCCGAAGCGGAAATATATAAAAATCTTCAGGAAAAATACTTCTGAAATGCAATCAAAACCACCGGCAAAGCCGGTGGCATGCTTGAGGCTGAAAGCCGCTGCCAGTGGCGGGGCTTAGAGCCCACCGATACTTCCGACATTTGCAAGTTTGCCCCACAGCCGCAAATGCGGCG
>JBJDYY010000220.1:0-8492 GCA_051867715.1 Candidatus Avispirillum sp. | reverse complement strand
TGCCGCAGTGACGCGGCAAAGCCTACGCTTGCCTTTGCGGCGAAAAACTGTGCCGCCAACGTACAGGCGAGACCGAGCGCCGCCATGCATAGCAGTATCAAAGTGCATTTTACCATATACGGCTTGTCCCCGTTTTTTACACCGACGTCTATCATATAGGAGACGACTATGGGTACAAGCAGATCGAAAACCACCTCAAGCACCTTGAAAAGAGGCGCGAGAAGACTTTCCTTTTTGTACTTTTTCAGATAAATAAGAAGTTTTTTCATTTTTCAGATTTTCTCCGATCGTTTTGCGTGATTATATTTGATTTGCGGTTTTTCTCCTCGTTGGTGCCGCACATTCAAAGGTATTGCAATTTTCCCGATCCGGCGCTTGATAAAGCCGAAAGTCCAAGCATGCTCAGCCAAAGACTTCAGCCGCGGCGACGATCTTCAGTATTGACTCGTCTGCCTTATCTCTGCCGTATGCATCAAGAAAACGCTCGCGGTACTTATTTGTTTTCAGATTAAACCAAAGCGTCCAAGCTCCCCAGAATAAATCTATATGCCTGTCGCCAACGCCGCCGCAGCCAACATCAATGAACCCGGAAAGCTTCCAGTTGTTAAGAATAATATTTGGCAGACAGTAGTCGCCGTGAAGCAGAACCTTACTTTGCAGAGCATCTTTCCCTGCAATTAGAATGTCATAAGCTTCCTTAGCCGAACTGTAGCCAAAACTGTCAGGAAAATGTGATTTATCATAATTCCCCGTTCGGTAATTATTTTCAGCCCCAGCAAGGTATTCCGCCGTTCTGTCCATAACCGGACAGCCGCTGTAATCTGTTTCGTGCAGTTTTCTTAATTCGTATGCGATAGTGTCACATAGGCGTTTGGGATTTTCAAGATACTCTTCGTACACACAGTCATCCCCGATAACAGCAGTTGTTAAAAGCCAATCGCAGTCATTTGAAATATAGTTCACTACCTCTGCACCGAGTCCCTTTGAGTGAAAGAACTCTGTCATTCCGGCTTCTTTTTCAAGTTTTCCGCTGTTCGAGCATTTTAAGTAGTACCCGTTTCCCTTATCTATGAAATATACTCTTGCTTCGGGCGAGCAGGAACTATCGTAAATATTTGCCCCGGAGACGAAATGCCGAATATCCACCGGCATTCCGTCCGGAACTTGCTTCAGTAATGTTTTCTTCATTCGTCTACTCCTATTTGTGGGAAATCAGTGCCACACACTCCACATGCTTTGGGTGAGTAGTGTGAATAAAAATGCCGTTATCTACGCTGCCACACAACCCGCCTCGTTGAGCAATTCCCATTTGCTGAAACGGTCGAGTGAGCAGTGTTGATATGGAACAACATCGGTTTTCAAGACAAATCAGTGTTATTAAATCTTAAATTTCAACATTCGAAATCAAGATTACCGTCATCATCGTTGTCTTCGTAATACTTTTCACAAAGTTTACATTCACAAAGGCCTTGTTTTTCAGCATCTGCTTTTTTCATCAACCGCCAAGCCTTAAACTGTCGCTTATACATAGGTTTCCAATTTTCAAAGCAATCTGCATGGGTGTGATAAACACTCCCTCCTTCAGAAAAAAGAACTGTATCTCCAAAATATGTTTCTCTTCTCCAAATCTTGATATTGATGCCATTTACGTCAATAGCATCAATTGTATCGGTTTTTCGTGCCTCGGCGAGTTTTCTGTCCTGCTCTTTGCTATATTCCTCTTTTTTGTCATTTAGATATCTTATCATCCTAGTCGCTTCTTCGCTTGCCTGTCGTGCTTTTGTTGCTTCAGATGATGAAATAGGATAAGTTTTTTCATAAACACTCTCATTACGGAATCCGCCAAACAGGTACTTTATAGCCAAATAATACTTTTTGAAAATAAAACCTTTTTCTTCTATAAATTTGACAGAAAGTAAACTCTCATCATACACAGAGAGGTTCCCGTCATAATACGAAACGGTTTTTCTGTATTGATTTTCCTCAACTGTAATTGTAAATGGTTTTCCACCGTTGGCAAACTTATAAACATGACGATAATCCATTTTTCTTCCTCCTATACATATATCTAATTTGTAGCTTCACCCCTGGCTCGAGTGATCAATGTGACTACCTCGCAATGCTTCGTATGCGGGAACATATCCACGGGCTGGATTTTCTCGCACCTGTACCCGCCGCGCACAATAAATGCCATATCCCGCGCAAGTGTTTCGGGATTGCAGGAAATATAAACAATCCTCTCCGGCGCGCACCGAATGAGAGACGCCAGAAATTCCTTTGAACATCCGGCGCGGGGCGGGTCTGCAAACACCACATTTACGCGCTTATTCTCCCGCGCAAGCTGAGTCATAAGCTTTCCCGCGTCCGTATTATATATACGGTAGTTTTTCGTATGATTGAGGCGGCAGTTTTCGATAGCGTTTCTGACCGCCTCTCCGTTAGTTTCAACGCCGATAACATGACCAGCCTCGGCAGCGGCGATAATACCCAGAGTGCCTATACCGCAGTATGCGTCAAGCACCAGCATATCCGGTCTGAGGTGCGCAAAATCAAGCGCCTTGTTGTATAAAATCTCCGTCTGCGAGTGATTTATCTGATAAAATGAGCGGGGAGAAATACGGAAAAAGCAGCCGCAAAGCACATCTTCAATATAGCCCTCGCCGTAAAGAACGGTCTGTTTTTCTCCCATCCACAAAGGGATGTCGGTGTCGTTCACACATTGCACCACCGTGCGTATATGAGGAAATCGCTGCACAAGTGACTCTGCAAATTCCCTGCCCCCCTCAAGTCGCACATCGGCGGTAACAAGCACCACCATAATTTCTCGCGTCACGGCACCGCGCCTTACCATAATATGGCGCAAATCTCCCCTGCCGCTGCGACGATTATATACGCTGATACCGTATTCCGAAAGCATTCCGCGGGCGGCGCGCACTATCCAGCAGGACACCTCGTCCTCAATAACGCATGAGTCCGTCCTTACCACCCTGTTTTCCGAGGACTGCCACACGCCGGAAACGACTCTTCCCCGCTTGTCCGCGGCAAAAGCCGCCGACAGCTTGTTTCGATAATGACTCGGGTCATCCATACCGATAATTTCGTCGACGCGGCAAAATCTTCCGAGCAGGGATATGGCCCTGCTCATTTTATAGCTTAGCTGCTCCTGATAGCTGAGATTTGTAAGCTGGCAGCCTCCGCATTTTTTATAAACAGCACATGAATGAGCTATGTTCACGCGCTGCACCTCCCATACAGTTTTATAAAAAAGGCGGCACAAAAGCGTGCCGCCCGTAAATTACTGCTTTTTCAAGCCTACGGCGATCCTTGCCTTTTCGGCAATCGCAGCGGCGTCAAGCCCGAACAGAGACATAAGCTCCTTAGCGGGGCCGCTTCTTCCGAAGCAGTCGTTTGTGCCTACCTTAACCACGGGAACGGGCAGGCTCTCACAAACAACATCGCATACCGCGCTGCCGAGTCCGCCGATAACGGAATGTTCCTCGCAGGTAACGATACAGCCGCACCGCTTCGCTTCTTCGATAACGAGCTCACGGTCAATGGGCTTAATGGTAGCCATATTTATAACGGAAGCGCTGATTCCCTCAGCCTTCAGAGCCTCGGCGGCAAGCATAGCCTGCTCAACTTCAACGCCGTTGGCAATAATAGAAACATCGGTACCGTCAATAAGCTTTACGCCGCGACCGATCTTGAAATCGTAGTCCGCACCGAAAAGAGTGGGAACAGCCATTCTGCCGAAACGCAGATACATGGGGCCGTCAGTATCAATAGCAGCCTTTACCGCGAGACGTGCTTCAGCCGCGTCTGCGGGGCAAATTACCGTCATGCCGGGAACGGTGCGCATAAGTGCAAAGTCCTCAAGGCACTGATGGGTAGCGCCGTCCTCGCCTACGGTAATACCGCCGTGAGTCGCGCCTATCTTAACATTTGCGTGAGGATAACCTATGGAATTGCGCACCTGCTCAAAGCTTCTGCCTGCCGCAAACATGGCAAAGCTCGAAGCAAATGGGATCTTTCCGGAAAGCGCAAGTCCCACGGCAACGCCTATCATATTGTTTTCGGCAATACCGCAGTCGAAAAATCTGTCGGGATAAGCCTTTTTGAACATACCGGTCTTAGTAGCCGCCGCAAGGTCGGCGTCAAGCACCACAAGATTGTCGTACTGCGCGCCGAACTCCACCAGCGCCTTGCCGTATGCTTCTCTGGTAGCGATTTTATCTGCCATCGTCTTTTCCTCCTTACGCCTTAAGATCCTGCATAGCAACGGCATACTGCTCATCGTTGGGAGCGGCGCCGTGCCATGATGCCTGATTTTCCATAAAGGATACGCCCTTGCCCTTTATGCTCTTTGCAATAATAACACTGGGCTTACCCTTGCACTCCTTTGCCGCCTTGAAAGCGGACTCAAGAGACTCAAAATCGTGAGCGTCGGCAGTAATAACATTCCAGCCGAAAGCCGCAAATTTCGTATCAAAAGGCGCAGGCCCGATAACATCGTCGATAGCGCCGTCTATCTGGAGACCGTTCCAGTCCAGAATATAGCACAGATTGTCAAGATTGTAGTGAGCGGCGAACATAGCGCTCTCCCATACCTGACCCTCCTCAGCCTCGCCGTCGCCCATAAGAGCGTAAACGCGGCGGCTGTCGCCGTCAAGCTTAGCAGCAAGCGCCATTCCGCAGGCAACGGATACGCCCTGACCGAGAGAGCCGGTAGACATATCTACGCCGGGGACCTTTTTCGTATCCGGGTGCCCCTGAAGATTGGAGTCGGATTTTCTGAAGGTTTTCAGATGCTCCACGGGGAAATATCCTCTGTGGGCAAGAACCGAATAAAGTCCGGGGCTGATGTGACCCTTTGACAGTACGAATCTGTCGCGCCGGGGGTCTGCGGGATTTTTCGGATCTATGTTCAGCTCTTCAAAATACAGATAGGTAAGAATGTCGGCGGAAGAAAGAGACCCGCCGGGGTGACCTGAAGATGCACTGTGAACGGCGTCAATAATGCCGATCCTTACGTTTCTTGCAATTTCTGAGAGCTCGGAAATGCGCTTTTGTTCCATAAACACTGATTCCTTTCAAAATTGCTGTCCCTTCGGGACGCAGTTATACATATATAATAATACATACGGCGAAAAAAGTCAAACAATAAATTAAATATAAATGCAATATACTACAATTTGTAAACAGATATATCAAAACACCGCAGCAAAGCAAGCCGCCGCAGCACTCACAGCTTATTTGTCCGCCCAGGTGTTCAGCTTCATTATTCCCTCTTTGCGTCCTGACAGATATACCACGTCTCCCTTGCGGAACACATATTCGGGAGTCACGGTCTCCGTAACCTTTGAGCCGTTTTCCACAGCGATTATGTTAAAGCCGAAGCGCGCGCGGATATTCACATCCCGCACGGACTTTCCCACAATTCTGTCGGGAATTTTAAGCTTCGTAACATTTATTCTCTCACCAAGCTGAACGATGTCCAGAACTCTTGAAGTTTCCAGACGGTTGGCAAGGCGCACCGCCATATCTCTTTCAGGGAAAACCACCTCGGCGCCCAGCTTTTCAAGAATAAGTCCGTGTTCCGCGCTTGCCGCCTTTGCAATGACCTTGGGAATGCCCATGGAAACAAGATTAAGCACCGTCAAAATAGAAGTGTCCATTTGCTCGCCCACGCATACCACTGCCACATCGCAGTTCTGAATTCCCGTGTCGGTCAGCGTTTTTTTGTCAAGATTTTTTACAACATATGCGTTTTCCGTATATTCGCGCAGCTCCCGAATCTTTTCCTCGTCTCTGTCAATAACGAGGATTTCAGCGCCGGTCTGTGCCAGCTCCGTTGCCAGAGCATATCCGAATCTGCCCAGACCTACAATGCCGTACGACATTTTTTCTCTTTTAGCTTTCTGCTTCATATGCGCCTCCGTAAATTTCGATTCATCGTAAAATCCGTAATTGTTCCGTCACCGAAAATATCAACCCACCGCGATATTACCCTCGGGATAGCTTACACGCTCGCCCTTTGAGAAAGACCATATCGTTGCCACCGTAAGCACGCCAAGCCTACCTATATACATAATACATATTGAAAGTATCTTCGCCGCCGTACCGAGCTGAGGCGTGATGCCTGTTGAAAGACCCGAGGTGCTGAAGGCGCTGACCGTTTCAAAAAATATATCGGTAAACGCAAGCTCCGGCTCAAAAATGCAGAACAGATAAGTTCCGGTCATAACAACACCTGCGGAAATAAGCATAATAACGGCGGCTTTTCTGAACTTTTCCTCCGGTACGCAGTAGTGAAAAGCGGAGCGGGAGCGGTTTGTTGCCGCCGATTTTACCCCCAAAAGCATTACGAAAAGCGTGGTAGTCTTTATACCGCCGCCGGTTGACGCGGGAGAAGCACCGATAAACATAAGAAACATCATAACGATAAGTCCGGCTTTGGAAAATTCCCCCAGAGAATATGTAGAAAATCCCGCAGTACGCGCAGTTACGCTCTGGAAAAACGCGCCCAGCCAGCTTACATTTTCCGTAAGCTTCAGAAGCAGAGTGCCGGCAATAATCAGCACGGCGCTTGTGAAAAGCACGGCCTTTGCGTGCAGCGAGAACTTGCGGTGCCGCCTCAGTCCTCTGGCGCGCAGTTCCCGCAACACGGGAAATCCCAGGCCGCCGCTTATAATGAGCGCGCAGGTCACCAGATTGAGAAGCACATTTCCTTTGTACGCGGAAAGACTCTGCATATTTCCGAGAATGTCAAATCCCGCGTTGTTAAATGCGGAAATCGAATGAAAAACGCTGACCCAAAGCGCCTTCCAGAACGGAAAATCGCGTATAAAAACTATAAAGCTCAGCGC
Organism: Candidatus Avispirillum sp.; assembly: GCA_051867715.1. Classification (GTDB taxonomy): domain Bacteria; phylum Bacillota; class Clostridia; order Oscillospirales; family CAG-272; genus Avispirillum. The sequence goes on along the minus strand of JBJDYY010000220.1, from coordinate 1,626 downwards.
CGCACCGCAAAGTTCAAACAAAAGAGTCGTAATAAATATACTTCTGATAAAAGTAACGATTCCCTTTCCGGCGCTGAGATTTACCGCCTCTTTAATGACAAAGCGGCTTTTGATGTCCATTTTTCTGCCCATGGCAATAAGAACTCCCGCGCCGATGGTAGCGACACCGAGACCGCCTATCTGTATGAGTACGATAATAATCGCCTGACCGAGAAAAGTAAAGGTTGCAGCAGTATCCACCGTAACGAGACCGGTAACGCAAACGGCGCTGGTTGCGGTATACAGGGAGTCAATATAGGAAAGACCGCCTCCGCCCCGCACACAGCAAGGCAGCATAAGAAGCGCAGAGCCCAGCAGGATGACTGCGGCAAAACCCAGCGCAATTATCCGTGCAGGAGACAGTTTTTTGAAAAATCCCGCCATAGTAATGCCGTGACCCTACCTTTCTTTCCGTTTTGCCGAAATATATTTGCCGCAAAAATTATTTATCTTAGATTATTTTAACACATATTGTCCGAGCATTCATTAGAATTTCGAAAAATTTACAATATTTCCCGAATATAGTATAAAATCAGTCGGCTTATTTATTATATTACGGAGAAGTAATTATGTAAAGTCTTGTTTTAATTTTTCTCCCCATTTTGACGCTGCGCAAAAAACGCGGCAAAAACCGATAAAAAAACGTAAAAAAGCTCTCAAAAACTGCCCGAAATTATTGATTTCGGTATGTTTTCCGTATATAATATTTGCAACATATCCGTTTTTTTGTGCGGCGGGTGCCGCGAAAGGAGTCAAAGCTATGCTTCCTGTGGCAATTCAGCTTTTCAGCGTAAGGGACGCAATGGAAAAGGATCCCAAAGGGACACTTGAACGCATTGCGGAAATGGGGTATCAGGGAGTGGAGCTTTGCGGATTTTCGGGACTTGAGCCCGCAAAGTTCAAGGAAGTCTGCGATTCTCTGGGTCTGCGCGTTATGTCCGCCCATTCCGGACCGGACTTTGTAGTCAACGAAACCGACAGGCTTATTGACGAAATGACGACAGTCGGCTCAAAGTATTTTGCCATAGCCTACCTGCCCGAGGACAAGCGCCCCGGCGGAGAAAACTTTGAAAGCTTTACCGAAAAGCTGAGAGCTGCCGCACGGAAAATGAGAAACGCCGGAATACAGCTTTTGTATCACAATCACGAAACTGAATTTACCCTTTACAACGGTCGGTATATGCTTTATTCCATACTGGAGTCCCTTGAAGACGGACTTATTCTGCCCGAGCTTGACACCTGCTGGATAAACATAGGCGGAGAAAACCCGGAGGAATTTCTGAAGAAATATGACCGCCGCTGCCCCGTGGTGCATCTTAAGGATTTTTGGTTCAAAAAGCGCTTTGCACCCGACAAGAACGGAGTACGCCCGAACTTTGAGATACGCCCCATCGGCTACGGCAGGCAGGATATGCCCGGCATACTTGCTGCAAGCGAGGAAATCGGAGCGGAGTGGGTCGTGGTGGAGCAGGACAATCCGTCGCTGGGTGTCGGAGAGCTTGAGTGCGCCCGCCTCAGCAGAGACTGGCTGAAGGCACTTGGCTGGTAAGTTTCGCTCGTCCGGCAATATTACAATAAAAAAGGAAA
>JBJDYY010000219.1:0-8566 GCA_051867715.1 Candidatus Avispirillum sp. | reverse complement strand
TGGCAGCGGCTTTCAGCCGCAGTCAAGACCTCCGGCTTTGCCGGTGGTTTTGATTATAAAAACAAAGGACGCAGCTGCAAACCCGAAAGCATTTTTTCGTATGCAGCGCCGAGAGCCTCAAAATCGGCAACAAGAGAATGAGGCTTTTTCAGCGGCTCATCCTGGCGCATAGGTACGAAATATATGTTTTTTCTGTTAAGCAGCGTACCTATGTTTCCCAGATTTGCCGCCATTGCGTCATTGCTTGCAAGAGCAATAAGCAGCGGTCTGTTGCATCTCAGATGCGCTTTTGCGCTCATGGTAACCGCCGTGTCGGTGATACCGGACGCAAGCTTTGCAAGGGTGTTTCCGGTGCAGGGGGCTATTATAAGCGCGTCAAGCGGCTGTGCAGGACCGAATTTTTCAGCTTCCGTTATGGTGTGAACACATCGCCGAGCGCATATTTTCTCTATCTTTTCAACCGTTTCCGCCGCTTTTCCGAATCGCGTATCGGTTGAAAAGACATTTTCGCTTACAATGGGAATAATGTCAGCACCGCTGTCCCTAAGCCTTTTCAGCGCTTCGATTGAGCGGCTGTGGGTGCAGTAGGAGCCTGTAAGAGCGTATCCGATCACTTTGTATCGCCTCGCTCCCCGCCTTCACCAAGCATACCCCTGACGGTTCTGTATATAATGCGACCGGCGGTTTCCGGAAAATATTTTCCGGGCAGCGACAAGGCGGTTATCAGCCTGTCGCCCAGCATACTTCTTGCCTCGTCAGTAAATCCGCCCGGAGCGGACGCAAGATCCACAAATACAGTGTTTCCCGCGGCGGCTGCACACTCATCGTGTACGATCTGGCAGGGAACAGTGTTAAAGCAAATGCAGCATTCTTCGGGAGAGTCAAGCCAGTTTGACAATTCAACGCTGTTCATACCGTCGCTTTCCGCCGCCGCACGGGCAGAGGCACTTCTTGCTGCCACCGTCACACGGGCGCCCAAAGCGTGCAGACGCAGCGACAAAGCTCTGCCGATACGCCCATAGCCCATAACCGCGATTTTTGAATTCCACAGGGTTTTATTAAGTCGGTTCATTGCAATACTTATAGCGGCTTCCGCAGTGGGAACGGCGTTCATAAGACTGAATTCCTCCCGCAGGGAATAGTCGCAGACTCCGTGGTTATATTCCGCTGCTACACGCTTTACAATGTCGGCAAATTTGCCGCCGAAAATTTTAGTATCAGGCTGCACAGCCTTAAAAATGTACTCACAGTCGACGCAGCCGCGCTCCTCACCGGCGCAAATCAGCTTTCCGCTGCTTGTAAAAGCAGGGATGGGAAGTATCAGTGCCTCTGCGCCGTCACAGTTTTGTCGCAGTTCCCGTATACGCGTCACTCCGTCAGCCTCCGCCGTCTCACCCCGCCAAACGCGGCAATCAAAGCCGTCGGCGGCAAAAAAAGACGCGCAGTAAATCAGCCGTCTGTCACCTCCGCAAAAAATCAGCTTTCTTTTTTTCTCCATAAATTTACCGTGCCTTTCAATACCAAAGCTGTGCTGCGATCATTTCAGTACATTATATGAGAATACTTCTTCAGGTGATTGTTTATGATACCGGTTAAAACACTATAATAACATTGTTATTTATATTTAACTAAAATAGCTGCAATTCATACCTCGGGCAAATACTTCATATATTCTAACGAAGTAACGATACCGGAGTATAATATGTCACGAATTTACAAAAGCTCTTCAAAATACGGGAATGACAGCGACAATAAAGAAAGATGTGTAATACTCGGCGAATACATAATAGAAACAAATTCAACGGTAAGAGAAGCTGCCGCAAGATTCGGCATAAGCAAGTCAACAGTACATAAAGATGTAACTGAAAAGCTTATGCGCACAGACAGACAGCTTTACGGAAAAGTGAAAAAGGTACTGTCAAAGAACAAAGCAGAACGGCATCTGCGCGGAGGTCAGGCAACAAAGCTGAAATATTCGGCGCTGAGAGAACAGTATCTGAAAGAGTCTAAATAAAAAATACAAACTTGTGCAAAAAGCGGACGGGGAACTGTCCGCTTTTTACCTTGAGCGCTTGACATAAAAGGCTGAGTTTGATATACTTTATTTGTTGTAAGCTGTTGCAGCAGTTAGTTGCATTCACACACTCCCATAGTGGCAATTATACAAAATGCAAATTTTGTATAATTGAGGGAAGCGAAACAGGCGTATATGTCTGATTTGCAGTTCCGCCTTTTTCCCGGGCGCAGTATACTAAAAAATACTGTCATATCCTATTGCTGCAACAAATACCATTTTCGGAGGTGCTTATATGCTGTTGGCGGCCGATATCGGCAATACAAGTATCAAGTTTGCTCTTTTTGACGGCGACTGTGAAAAACTTATTTACCGTTTTTCCGTTTCCTCACGCACCGAGCGCACATCCTGCGAATATGTTTTACTTATTGAGAGCTTTCTCAATTTATTCTTTTCAAACAGTACTACGAACTTTTCCGCCGCAGAACTCAACTCATCTGTTATTTCTTCCGTAGTACCGCATATTACGGAGACAGTATCGGAAGCACTTACAAAAATCTGCAAAAAGCCTCCGTTTATAATAGGCGCGGGTACCCGCACCGGCTTTCCCATACGCATTGATGTGCAGTCACAGCTTGGTGCAGACATCGTATCCAATGCTTGTGCAGCGTTTCAAATGTGCGAGCCTCCTTTTGCGGTGGTTGATATGGGTACTGCAACTACAGTAACCTGCGTCGACTGTGACGGCGCTCTGGTCGGTACCGTTATCGCTCCGGGAGCCGATGTATCCCTGAAAGCCTTGCTTGACAGCGCCGCGCTTCTGACAGATGTACCGCTCAGCTGTCCCGAAAAACTTATCGGCAAAAATTCCTATGACAGTATCCGCAGCGGAGCTTTTTTCGGTACTGTTTACGCCATTGACGGATTTATAAGAAATATCCGGGAAACACTGTGCAAAAACGGCGAAAAGCTTTCACTTATAGGCACCGGCGGCTCCTCGCGACTGCTGGAGCATTGCAGAAACAAATTTACCGTTGTTCCCGACCTGACTCTGAAAGGCGCTGCGGCTCTTTACTATACAAACTGCGTAAAATAAGCCACAATTATACAAAATCCACGAATATTTGCTTCAACTTAATAAAATACAACACTTTAACGGTAATCCGGCTACGGCCTGATTATATAAATTTGCATACGCCTTACCGTCATATGACGGACGGCAGTATTGAGGTTCAAGCCCTCGGAGGTGTTTATGTCTTCAGTAAAAAAAGACACAAGAAAAAAAGTGAGCCTTATGGTTCAGTTGGCTTTACTCGCCGCACTTGAGGTCGTTCTTACTCTGGTTTATATTCCAATCGGAACGATCAATCTTAATTTCGGGCTTGTGCCCATAGTAGTTGCGGCAGTACTTTTCGGTCCCGGCTACGGCGCTCTTATAGGCGGAGTCTCGGGAGTTGTGACAATGATCCAGGTGCTGACCGGACAAAGCTATTTTTATGTGTTCCTTGTATCGCAAAACCCTGTCGCCGCTTCCCTTCTCTGCGTTGTAAAAACTGCCGCGGCGGGCTTCTTAGCGGGACTTGTGTTCATGCTGTTTGAGAAGTTTTCAAAGTTTAAGGTGGTCAATGTGCTTGCCGCCTCAGTTGTTTGTCCTGTTGTAAATACCGGCATTTTCGCACTGGGAATGCTCACAATCTTCGGGAAAGCTCTTATGGCAGATGAGGAGATCGGAACCTGGACAACCGGCGGACTTATTGCGCTTGTATTTGTTGTTCTCATCGGCGTGAACTTCTTTGTTGAGCTTGCACTTAACATAGTGGTTTGCCCTGCGATCAGCAAAGCTCTGTTTGCCTTAAAGCGTGCTCAACGCGGCTGATACTGTTGAGATTTATAATAATTACTGTGACAATACTGTAAATAAATATTTTTGTCGCGCTGTTTTTTGTAAATACTTGCTTTTTCGGCAATTGTGTGATATTATAATTATATTAAACTCAATTATACATATCGGAGGTTCATATGGCAGCACCCAAGGTAAAAGTAAGAGTTATGCACTCTACAAAAAAAGCAAAGGTAAAGACATTTGCAACAGCTATCGCTGAGGCATTCAAATGCATCGTAAACGATGTGCCCCCGGCATATCCCTGCGACAAGGAGAGAGTGGTATTCATCGGTATGACTATTAAGGACACTCCCAACGATCAGCTCCGTCTGTTCTGCCGTGAGCTTACTCCCCAGAGAGCACAGAATGTTGCCCTGTTCGTAGACGGCCCCAAGAAGGAAGATAATAAAGGTCTCCAGACCATTATCGAAGTTCTTAAGGAAGCAGGAACAAATGTGCTTGAGGACGATATTTACTATGTAAACGGCGGTCCCGCTATTTTCGGCGGCAAAAAGATCAGCCTTGAGGAGCGCACTGAAATCGTTCGCTGGGCTCAGGCTGTTGTGGACAAGGTTTCCGCATAACAAACAGTATTTTCAAAAGCCCGACTCTGTCGGGCTTTTTCCTATGCTTTCAAATGCCTTTAGCAAAAACAGTTTTTCAAAAAGTTCAATAAAACTATTGACATATACTCCGACGGATGCTATACTATGTAAAGCGATTTGCTTTACAGGAAGGTGAGGATATGTTCACAAAGGATATGCACATATCCCTGCTTCTTGATTTTTACGGCGATATATTGCCGCAGCGCAGATATGAGATGACCAGTCTGTATTACAACGACGATCTATCCCTTGCGGAAATTGCGGAGATATGCGGCATATCCCGTCAGGGCGTCAGGGACGCTGTCAAAAAAAGCGAGAGCGAGCTTCGGGAGCTTGAAGAAAAGCTGGGACTTTGTGCAAGATTTACTGTTCTCAAATCACAGCTTAAAGATATTTCCGGGGAAATACGCACATTGCCAAGCGATGAAATGTCCCCTAAACTTCGCGAGCGGCTGAAAGCTGTTGCCGACAGCCTCGAAACCTTAAACATATAAACTAACGGAGGATGCCATGTTTTCAAGCCTCAGCGAAAAACTTAACAGGGCTCTCGGCAAATTCCGCAACAAGGGCAAGCTTACGGAAGCCGATATAAAAGAAGGAATGCGCGAAATAAAGCTTGCGCTTCTGGAGGCAGATGTCAGCTTTAAGGTAGCGAAAGACTTTGTAAGGGATGTATCCGAGCGTGCCGTAGGCACCGATGTCATGGAAAGCCTTGTGCCCTCACAGCAGATAGTAAAAATAGTAAACGAAGAGCTTATAAAGCTTATGGGTTCATCCCGCGCAAAGCTTGAAATCGCCTCAAACCCGCCTACTGTTATTATGATGTGCGGTCTTCAGGGCGCAGGTAAAACCACCCATTGCGCAAAGCTTGCCGCCATGTACAAAAAGCAGGGCAAAAATCCTCTGCTTGTGGCCTGCGATGTCTACCGCCCCGCAGCAATTAAACAGCTTCAGGTGGTCGGCGAGCAGGTTGGCGTTCCCGTATTTGAAATGGGCGCCGGAGACCCCGTAAAAATAGCAGCCGAGGGCGTTAAATACGCAAAGAAAAGCGGCTACGATATGGTGTTTATCGACACCGCCGGCAGACTTCATATTGACGAAACTCTGATGAAGGAGCTTTCCGACATAAAGAAAACAGTAGAACCTACGGAAATCCTGCTTGTTATCGACGCCATGCTGGGTCAGGACGCCGTAAATGTTGCAAGCTCCTTCAACGAACTGCTTGATATTACGGGCGTTATCCTTACAAAGCTTGACGGCGACACCCGCGGCGGCGCGGCACTGTCGGTAAGACACACTACCGGAAAGCCTATAAAATTCGTGGGTACAGGCGAAAAGCTTGACGCCATCGAGCCCTTTTATCCCGACAGAATGGCGTCCAGAATACTGGGTATGGGCGATGTGCTCACCCTTATTGAGAAAGCCGAACAGGCAGTTGACGAAAAGAAAGCGGCAGAGCTTGAGCGAAAGCTTCGGGAAAACAGCTTTACCCTATCCGATTATCTGGATCAGCTTCGTCAGCTTAAAAAGATGGGCAGCCTTGACGCTCTTGTGGGTATGATTCCCGGCATGAACAAAGGCGCTCTCAAGGACGCGAAAATTGACGAGGGAGCTATGGCGCGTACCGAAGCCATAATCCTTTCAATGACCGAAAAGGAGCGTAACCGCCCCGATGTAATCAACGGCTCTCGCCGCAAACGCATTGCCGCCGGCAGCGGAACCAGCGTTGAAGAGGTCAACAGGCTTATGAAGCAGTACGACCAGATGAACAAAATGTTCAAGCAGCTCAATTCCATGGGCAAAAAAGGTAAAAAGAGGATGAAAATGCCGTTTAACTTTTAACGGGTTTTTATATAAAAATTATATTCATTTTCGGAGGAAAAACAAATGGTTAAGATCAGACTCAGAAGAATGGGCGCAAAGAAGGCTCCCTTTTACCGCGTTGTCGTTGCAGACAGCCGCTATCCCCGCGACGGTCGTTTTATTGAGGAAGTAGGTACTTACGACCCCATGACCGAGCCCGCAACCGTAAAGCTTAACACGGAAAAAATTAAGGATTGGATCTCCAAGGGCGCACAGCCTACCGATACCGTAAAGGCTCTTATCGACAACTACTCCGACGCTGAGTAATTCGGCGAGGAGGATGTTCGATGATTGATCTTGTACGTCTTCTTGAAGACATTGCGAAATCTATCGTTGACAATCCTGACCAGGTCAAGGTGACGCAGGAGATCAACGATGATACCGTCACCCTTACCCTCAAGGTCGCAGAAAGCGATATGGGTATGGTTATCGGCAAGCACGGCAATATTGCAAAAGCTATCCGTACCGTTACCAAAGCCGCCGCAAAACTGGGCGACATGAAGGTCACGGTAGAAATCAGATAAATTGCAAAAGAAAAAACCGCCCTCGGGCGGTTTTTTTCTGTAATTTTACATATCAAACGAAAATACTGACCGTTATGTATTCAAACATCAATCTCGTCAAGATTTACTACACGGCCGCCATCGTTTCTGCTGCGAAGTCCGGCAATAATGATCTTCATCATTTCAACGGAATCGCTGAAAGCAACAGGTTCTTCACCCGTGCGCAGCCAGTTGACAAACAAATCAAGCTGCTTTTTGAAAGCGTAATAGGAATCCTCGCAGTCAAGGTACTTTGAACCGCGGCTTCCTATTATAAGCATACCTGCACCCGCCATACCAATTCCCTGCGGAATATCTACACGGCAGCCGTTTTTATGAACAAGGTGTACCTGTGCCTGTTCGTAAGTGCCAGTGTTCTGAACAGACACAAAGCCGCTGCCCAGCAGAGGATACATCTGCTCCACGGCGTGAATACCGTAGGTCTCCCACTTTTTCGGCATGGGTGAGCATATATACATAAGCTTTCCCATTTCATAAGTATGACCGTAGTAGGGCTCAAACTCCTTTGCATATCTCATGCAGGAGGAGGTTATAAACTGCTTTCCCTCACGCCTCCAGTTTACAAAAGTGCGAAGATCCTCCTCGGTGTTTACAAGAGGCTTGTCAATAAACATAGGAAGTCCCGCGTCAAGGAAAGGCTTGCAGCGCTCAACGTGCTCGTTTCCGTCGTCGGTAGCGCAAATAACTGCGTCCACCTGACCCAGCATTTCAATAGGATCGTCAACAACATTGGGTATGCAGGACGCCTTTGCCATATGTTCAGCCATTTTTCTGTCGGCATATCCGGTACAGCAAATATGGGTAATATGCGCTCCGGGAATGCCGAAAGTCTCCGGCGGCTGCTTGTACAAATAATCGGGGATAACCGGGAAAGGACATTCGTCCATATATTCCTTGTTATAGCCGTTGAACATGGCACTCCAGGAGTACGGGTGTCCGTTACCCTCGGTCATACCGAGAATTCCTATCTTAAGCTCCTTATCGCCAAGGGGAAGCTTTGCCATAAAGATTACCTTCTTTCGATTTAGGTATTTATGTTATAAAATATTATTCAGTGCGTTACTTTTTCGGACGGGACAGAACCTTCATAATTTCGGGAATATTTACATCCCTGAAGGTCTCTCTGATACCCGCAGCGGTCTCCTCACTGACAGAAGGAGCGGTAAAATAGACAGCGTTTGCGGCTACCTGTTCCTTTGTGTCGGCGCCCAGCACAAGACTTGCAATACCGGGAATGTCGCGCATAAAGGATATAGCCATTTCCGCAATGCTCATGCCCTCTTTTTCGGCAAACTCGCGCAGCTTTATAATCCTCGGCATTGCATGTTCGCAAAGAATAGGATCCGTGATCTTTTCGGGATCAAGGAAAAACAGACCCTGTAAAAACACGCTTCTTACAAAAACCGTATATCCGCGGCGGTTGAGCTCGTCAACGGTGCCGTCGTTAATAAGGCGCTGATCGAAAATGCTCATGGGTATCTGCGTTGCGGTATACTCCGGATAGTTAAACATAAGCCTAATGTCCTCGGCAGTATACACGGAAACGCCCACCATATCCGTATAGCCTCTTTTTATAAGCCCCTGCATGGTCTTTGCGCACAGCTCGGGCTTGAAGCGGAGATTTGCGGCATTGTGAAGC
>JBJDYY010000218.1:0-8600 GCA_051867715.1 Candidatus Avispirillum sp. | reverse complement strand
GCGGAATACTGGGATCTGTACGATGAAAACCGCGTGTTTACGGGAAAGAGGATAGCAAAAGAGTCCCAGGCCGCACCGGGAGAATACAGGCTTATCTCCCATGTTTGGATAAAGAACAAAAAGGGACAGTGGCTGATTACACAGCGCAGCGAGGGTCAGCCCTACGCCGGCTGGTGGGAGCCCACAAGCGGCTCCGTCAGAAGCGGAGAGACCACCCTTGACGCCGCCCTGAGGGAAGCCCGGGAGGAAATCGGCATTGAGCTTTCCCCGTCGGAGGGAAAGCTGTTTTGCTCCGTGTTCAGACCCACGCTTATGTCGCCCAATTTCTGCGATATGTGGGTGTTTGAAAAGGATTTTCCCCTGTCCGACATTACATTTCAACCGGAAGAAACCTGCGACGCCCAATGGGCAACGAAAGAGCAGATTCTCTCCCTAATGGAGCGCGGAATATTTATGGTGTTCGATATGGAAAAACCCATAAAAGACCTGCTGTTTTCCGTGTAATACGGCAAAGCACCAAAGACTCAAAAAACAGCCGCGAGCGGCTGTTTTTTGATTATGTCTTTTACGCGAGTCTCTCACCCGGCGTGATGCGAGGCTCCGCCGGGGCTTTGCCCCTCGCTGCGCTCAGTACCTTTTTTTAGAAAAAGGTACTGAGAACCCTAAAAACTTTTAAGAAGGAATATATATGCAATTTCAGAAAACTTAGTCTTGCTGTTTTTATAAGCACCGCAGAACCTTGATTTGCAGAGTTTTTGAGCAATTAAAGCAATAATTCACTGCCTTTTTCAAAGTTTTTGAAGATTGTCAAGGGACTTTTCTCAAAAAGTCCCTTGACCGGGGTTCGGGGCAGCGCCCCGATATAACACGACCAGGGCAGCGCGCCGATGTAATTCAAAAATGGACTTGTTCTTTCTTACTCGGCAATAACCAGACTGCGCAGCTTTTCTTCGGAGAAAAGGAACAAAAGGAAAGGAGCCAGAGCGGAAACTATCACCGCCGCAAACGACACAGCCCCCTCGGCGGAGCCTATATACTGCTGAAGCAGTATAAGCCGCTGCCCGGAAAGCAAGCACATAGGTCGCTCCAGCATATTCCACACTCCGGTAAAAATCAGCACCCCACAGCATATAAGCCCGCTTTTTGCGCAGGGCAGACCTATATAAACTATCTCCCTTACAAGTGAAGAGCTTTCAAGCCTGAACGCCTCCAAAGCGTCCTCAGGTATACTCCTGAATGTCTGCGCAAGTATTATAACGCTTAGGGGAGCAAAGGCTGACGGTATTATCACCGAAAGCAGACTGTCCGTAAGCCCCACCGCATCCGCAAGTATATATTCCGGCAGCATTGACGCCTGATACGGCAGCAAAAGCAAAACTATATACAAAGCGTACAGCACATTTTTCATCCGTGAGCGGTTTACTCTGAAAAAGTAGGCGCAGGGCACGGAAACTAAAATATTCGCCGCAGTAATCAAAACGGCACACAGAAAAGTGTTAAAGTAAGCGCCGAGAAATTCCGGAGACCACAGTATAAGCGTTTTCCAACCGCCGACGCTTGCAAAAAGCGCGTAGACAAACGGGAAAGCGGTACATATGAGAAACAGGACGACCGCCGCGGTACACAGAATATCCGTAAGGTATGATACAGGTCTTGAGTCTCTCTTTTTTCTATTCACAGCCGTACCTCCTTTCCAGTCTCAGGGCAAGCACGGCAAGCAGCATGACCGCGACCGTATAAACAAGAGCGGCGGCGGATACATACTGATAATTCAGCTTTTCAAAATGATTGTTAAGATAGTTCTGTATCATATAAACGGAGCTGTCCGGGTATTCGCCGTACAAAAGGTAGGATTCTCTGTAAATCCCCGTCCCTGCCGAAAGCGTCAGAATAAAAGTAAAAAGCAGGGTTGGAGATACCGACGGCAGCAGTATGCGAAAGTAAAGCTTTGCTCCCCGGGCGCCGTCAATGGCAGCAGCGGATATAATCTCCTCCGATACCCTGCATAACGCGCTTGACAGCAGCATAACCGCAAGTCCGGCATTTTTTATGACAAACAGCACCGTCAGTGATAAGAAAGGCAGAGCGTCCGGAAACAGGGCGCTCCAGACACTTGTCAGAAGCGAGGACGGCAAAAGATAGGGTATAACGAAAAGGCTCTTAATAAACGGAAGTCGCTTCGCCTTATTATATATAACGGCGGCAAACAGCGTCGCCGTCGCCATTGTCACCAAAACGGCGCAGACGGTAAACAAAGCGCTGTTTTTAAGTGCATTCAAAAAATAGGGGTTATTGAATATCGTTTTGAAATTGTCAAAAAACGCAAAGCCGACGGAAAAGGTGCTTTTGCGAAAAGATGAAATTATTATGTAAAGCAGCGGATAGAAAAAGCACAGCCCCAGTCCGATAAAGGACGGCAGCATCAGTATATAGCTCTTTTTTTCGGCTTTTTTCATTTTCTGTCACCGAGCCTTACTACATCTCCGTCACTTACGGAATCGGGGTCCCATACCACAAGAGCGGTACCCAGTCCCGAAAGCTCCGACATCACGCCGTCGGAGTTATTCACATACACTTCGGTCTTTTCGGCTTTGTAATACTTGGCAAGCCGTTTGTTTACGCTGACAAGCTTGTATACATATGTCTTTTCTCCGTCGCAAAACAAAACGCCGCTGTCAAAAGAAGATTCCGAATATCTGTCACCGTACATATACTGCACCGCCGCCGTATATTCCACTTCTCGGGTGACGGCGTCTCTTACGATGTCTCCGAAAAAGTACATGAAGATAAGCGCCGCGCAGGACAGCAGGAATACACATATAACGCTTATGCGCAAAACCTTGTTTTTCATTTTCTGCTTTATACACCTCTTGTGCACACCGTGACGGCAGTCATTCCTTCAGCATTCCGTCAAGCTTTTTCCCTATACTGCGCGCCGCTTCCCGGGGAGTCTGCTCCCCGCTGAGCATAGGGTCGCAGGCATCGTACAGATATGCCGAAAGGCTGTCCCCGGCTGTTTCATAAAAATTGTAAATCTGTCCGGAAATGTCTATGTCCCCGTAAAGCAGGCAGTTTATATCTCCCTCGAACAATGCAGCATAATCAAGCTCGGTTTGCCCGGAATACAGCCTTATTGCCTCGCAAAGAAGCTTCTGCGCCGCGTCTTTGTTTTTGCTGTCGGCGCATAGCATAAGATAATCTGACAAAAATACCCTGCCCTCGCCATCGCACTGTTCAAGCAGATCAGCGTAGGTAATGTCCGTCTTTTTGTTTGCATCGGTCAAAAGTTTTTCAAGCTCTTCGTATTCCCCGTCAAGGCAACACCCCTCTGTGAAGCGAATATTCCTGACGGCATATAGGCGCAAAGCATTCTGACAGTACCACCGCTTTACATCTTCCTGCGTGGCATCTTCCCAAAGACTTCCGTTTTTGTCAAGTCCCAGATAATCCGCAAAATCCGCGCACCTGAAGCCTATGGGAATTCCGAACAACTTGCCGTTCTTTTCAGCCACTGCGGAAAACAAGCTGCCGGCTCCCGCCTTTTCAATTTCCTCTGCAACGCCGTCCAAGTCGTACAGGTTTTCTGTGGCGTCTGATATTATGCAAAACGGGTCATGACCGGCAAAAACATCAAATGAGTTGCCTTTCATAAGTTCCTTTTTCAAACTGTTTTCATCGGAATAAACAATCTCACGCACGCGAATTCCGGTGCTTTGCTCATAGTGCAAAAACAGCGTGTCAACAGCGTCCGAACTGCTTATGGGAAACCCTACACAGCCGACTCGCAGAACATTCTCCTGTGAGTCCGTATCCCGCAAAGCGTATGTCCCTGTTTTGCCGTCGTACCATGCAAGCACACTGTCATCGCTGCACACGCACAAGGGAATGCTGCTGCCGTTTTCCGTCTCCGACTCCCCCACAGTAACAGCACCCGTTCTGGAAAAGCTTTCAAGCACATCATCCTCAGGAGAATAACTGCTCACTCCCGCCACTGTTCTGCCGTTTGCGGAAAAATACAGTTTACCGTTATCTTGATTGTAATCTAAAAAATTCGCATACTTTCCGATAATCTTGTACTCCTCGGTAATCTGCGAAAGCTCTGCGTCAAATACCGCAAAAATCTGCACTCCTGTGTCTGCGGACAAAATAACCTTGTTTTGTCCGTACCCGTCGAGCGTTCCGATATACTCGTACATATCAAGAGTTTTTTCCGTTATGCTTTCCGTTTCCAAATCAAGAGTAATAAGCATCGGGTCTGCGGTCATGGCGGAAAAGACGATATATCCGTCGCAGACAGCCATATCCGAAATATGTATGTCCTCCGCAGCCCTATCGAATTTTACGCTCCGCTTCTCCGCCCCGTCGGCACCGTATTCTCTAACGCAGCCCACACCGCTGTCATACGCCCAGACAGAATCCCCGCAGGAGTCGATAAGTCTGCAGTCGGTAAGCACGTCTGCAAAAATGCTTTCCGTTCCGTCGCAAATACTGTACGCAAGTATCCTGTGAACATCGGTAGTATATATGACTCCGCCGCTCATGGTAGAGTCGCCGATTTCGTTTTCCGCGGAGGGCGTATATGTACTGTTTTTTATGCTTTGCCGACCGTTTTCACCTGCACAGCCGACCAGAGACATGAGCAACAGAAGAAAAGAAAGTAAAAGACTTACGGCTTTTTTCACAGTTCCACCTCCATGCTGCCGAATATCCCGATATCTTTCATACACCGCACTTATTCAGTACTGTAAACAATTCGTTTATTATAACCTAATTTAATTATACACCGACGGAATATATTAGTCAATATGCAATATACAGACTGCGGCTGATGATATACACGCTGCGCGTGATGATATGAATTGCTTTCGCAATGTATAAAAAAATTGCCGTTCAAATGAGCGATGTTCTAAAGGACAGTATGACAAGTATACTGCCTCTGTATTTAATGTACAAAAACTTGTAAGCATTTCAAGTGTTATTCTGTACTGCGTACAGAGTTTTATTTTTTCTGCGAAAAAGTTATATTGAAACCTTACGGTTTCAGTGGTATTTTATTCGCCGCCAAAACTGTGCGAAGCACAATATAACTATGCGCAGCATAATAAAACTGCAAAGCAATATAACTTGCCGTAAGGCGAATAAAACTGAAGAGTGTCCCCGGGGACACTCTTCTAAAGAACGAGAATTTTTTATGCCTTTTACAAATGGAAAACGATAAGGGGCGCGGGGTCTTTTGCCCGCGCCCACGAATGTTTGATACAACCATCTCTTACTATGGCAAATATACTCGGAACAATAGCATTGCCGCAAAACTGGCATTGGCTGCAAGTGCTTTTTTGCTTTCAACCCGTTTTTACAAAGCTGGCGGTTGATGCTGTATGGCGTCAACAAAAATAAGAGTCAGTCCAATATAGCAGGAAAGAGCCAGCGCAATCAGCGACAGCAGCACAATACAAACGACGCACAGCGCCCGCCTTTTACGCAGGAATATGGCGGTCAGCACAATACCGATGACCGCAGCCGCCAGCAGCAGAACAGAGACCAACAGTGTCATATATTCATCTCCTTCATAATAACAGTTACCGGGATCCGTAAGGTGTCAGCGCACTGTCGCTGTCCGGGCAAAGGCTTACTCATACTCGGAGCAGTATCAGTATCATCAACCGTTCGGAATATCATCGCCACTGCCGCCGGAGAGGGATTCGCCGCAGTAGGTCAGGATGTTGCCGGACTCGATGAGATTGTTGTTTTCATCAAAGTAAGCTCTGCCGCCTCCGGAAGATCCGTCTTCGTTCATCAGGTAGGCAGCGTCCTCAGCATATTTCATCGGTCCGTCTGAGAGCAGAGTGCATCCGTCCTCCGCATAGAGGTTCCATCTATCACCGTTTATCTCAAGAATCATTCCATTGGGGTACTGCCAGAAGCCCTGATAGGACGGACGCGTATCCAGCAGGTATGCCGCTCCGCCGGTGTCCGCAATATGGAACCGGGTGTCCGAATCGAAGTAAAAGCCGGCTATAAACTCATCCTCATCAGTATACATATCATACCGAAGGCTGCTGCCGTTTTCAAATTCATCAATACATTTCAGATAGCCGTCAGCTTCCACCGACCCGTCGGCATAATACATGGTAAACCCGCCCGAACCATCCATCTCGATACTGGCGGTATCTGTCTCCCCGTCCAATCTCCACAGACCCTTGGTGCATGCATAAAGATCTTCATCATCGCCCTGTACATCGGTATGAGCGGAATAGAATTCCGAACCCATATAAGGACTGTCAGAGGGGAATTCATGGGCAGGAGACATTTTCTCCAAAACCAGTTTCTGACCGCCATCCATGGTGTAATAGATATTTTCGGCGTCAAGATTCTCGCTAAGGGTACGCCAAAGGCTGTCCATCATGAACCGGCACATGGAATCATAGTCGTAGAAACAGAAGTCCTCAGTTTGCTCACGTCCATCATGTCCTGTAACCAATGAAGAATCTGCAGACCAGTCAACAATCCAGCCGTCATCGGCCTTGTCGGCGGTGATGATAAAGTCCAGTCCGGTCAGTTCACTCAGCTCATCGGCCAGTTCCTCGGCAGTTTTCTGAGCGCCGGTATATTCAATGGGGTATTCATTGACGTCTTTGGCACTGAAAACGGCATAGAGAGTATCGGTCCGGGTGCTCTCCTCTATGCTCCCGCAGGCTGCAAGCGTGCAAATGAGCATAGCCAATGCTAAAATAATGCTTAGTTTTTTCATCGTATTATTCTCCTTCTGTATTTGCAGCTGATATGAGATATTTATCAGCTTTTTTCATTTAATCAATGAAATCACCGCCGCTACCGCTGTCGCTGCCTCCGCCGGAATCGGAGAAACCGCCGCCGTCGCCGTCGGACGAGGAGGAACTGGGTGCTCTGACTTCAGCAACCTCCCTGCCAATGGAATCCATTGCATCATAAAGGGTCATGTCCTGCAACCAACGGAACATATCGTCGTCAAAGGCATCCGTTCCTGCGGAGATGGCTTCGGGATACTTTAATGCCAGAGCCTTTGCCACCTTTAGACCGTTACCCATGGCGACAGCGTAGACCATGTACTCCCGCCATACGGAAAATTCCGGGAGTTCCTTATCCTCAAAGGTAGTAAAATCATCCAGAAACCGTCCGAAAGCTTGCCATAGAGCCAGATCATCTTCACCCTGCTGATCCAAAACATAGCAGGGGGTTTTGAAGACAAATCTCCAAACGTGGAGAATGGCTTCTACGATCATCACCACCACAAAGACGCCCAGTCCGGACTCAAGGGAGGCGCCAAGCTCGACACCGTTATACAGTGTACTGAACATACGGATTAGTATTGCAAGGATTCCGGCGACCACAGAGACAAGCAGGCGATGCCTCAACTTTATGCGGGAATACCTTGCCATATCCTTTGATTTGGCTCTTTGTGTAAATTCTTTTTCCACGGCATCCTCGAAGCTGTTGCGGAAACTCAAGGCTGAATCACGATTATCCTCAATATACTTTTTGAGGTCATCTGTTGAAATCCGTCCGCTTCCATCGGCCACCTTCCGCAGGAACTCCCACAGGATCTTCTGATAGTCCGGAATATGCTCCTCGCCCGGCTGATCAACCAGCACAAACTCTGCATTCCCTTCAGCCGTCCGGAAACTGATCAGGTTTTTCAGATTCAACTCCAGCAACGTTGCTGAGATCTGCCTGGAGATGTCGGAATTGCCGTCGTAGAAATGCACCAGCCTGTCGACAGCAGGGGCGGGCCGGTCATCCGGCAGGTCCCTGTAATACCGGGGTGACTGGGTGGGGCTGTTCCTGTACTTCTTCTGTTTGCACTTGCGTATTATGCTCTGGATTTTACTATGTAAAGGAAGTATTATAACAAAAGAACCAAAGAACGAGCCGAATAAAAAAACATAAAAAATATTCCAGCCGATTTCGTCCATGAATTTCTGAAAACAGAAACAAATCTCATCGCAAAACCACTCGATGGAAGCCAAAACGGGATGATTCGCTTCCCATTCCTCCCGCTTGACACGATCGGCCTCCAGCTCGGCCTTCTCACGCTCCGCTTGCTCCCGCTTGGCGTTTGCGCTGTCGGCCAGTTCTTTTTCCTTTGCCAATATATCGGGAAGCCCCTCGCCCTGCTGCTCCCATCCGCCGGTGAAGCAGTCCGCAGGCAGGGTGGAACGTATATCAACAATTGTCCCCAACGGGACATTATCTACCTGTAATGCCGCAGAGCCGTCAGGCTGCTTTTCAAATGTACCATTCAGCGGCCCATGCGCCCAGATGCGGAAATCCTCATCCGGGACACCTTCGGGCACGATCAAGGTGGCGGTGAGCGTGCCAATGTCGGAAATGCCGGTCTCTCCGGTCAGGTTCCAGAAAAATTCGCCCACATCGGAATAGAGCTTCACGGCGTTTTCCACCCAGTAGCTGATCTGGAAGACGCGGGTACCGCTGCCTTGCTGCCGGAAATAGATGTAGACGGTATTTTTTCCGTCGCCATCCTCCACCGCAAAGGTGTTCTCGGGACGGTTTTCATTGTCCGGTTCGTCAAGCTGTGGTACAGGCGTCCCGTCAATCGAGAC
>JBJDYY010000217.1:0-8686 GCA_051867715.1 Candidatus Avispirillum sp. | reverse complement strand
CTGAGATGGCGTTGTATGTTGACACATATGAGGAAGTTGATAAGCAATATAAAAATGCGATTGACCGTGGCGCAACTTCTTTGTTAGAACCAACTACTGAGCCTTGGGGACAAAGGACATGCTTTATTGCTGACCCGGAAGGCAATATCATCGAGATCGGTTCTTGGGACAAGCCTTATGAGGAAAAGGATTTATAATCTCGACAACTTCAAAGGCAGTAAGAAAAGCGTTAAAATGGAGAATAAATGATAACTTTTATTCAAGAGTTTTTCCGATTGTGAATTACGGTACGAGAAATGATGCTGCGTACAGTGAAGCGTATTCGGAGTCGGTTTCGCAAACTATTTCATGTTTATATCATTATTGATATAATATGTTTGTATCCGGTATTCAGGTATTGCTGCGTGTGCGTGTTTCAACATATATATATTTATTTTAAGGGGCTATATTATGAATAAAACGCTGAAAGCTTATATCACTTTGCTTTCGTCAACATCCAAAACGGTATGTCCCGTACGAATATGTTATGACGATAGCGAAGATTCGGCTGATTCCGATGTAAAAATCAGTTTAACCTATAATAATACTAAGTATCAGGGAACCGGAAATGATTATCTGTGGGTGGATGCTTTTGCAGATTTGCAAAATAAGCTGCCGGATAATATAAAACTTGCTTGCTGTATGACTTGCCGTCACGGCAATATGTGTCCTTACGGGAATGCGGTAAATCAGTTGTTTTGCACGAAAGGCTTGAAATTCAGCGGCAAAAGAGACTTGTGCGATTTGTTTGATCAGACTGACCCGTTTGAAAAACGGTCTGTTGCATCGATCGATTTCTGTGATGATTTTGTATATCAATCCGATGACTTTTATACATATAATGACTACCTGTACTTGCTACGGGGAGATGCAGGGCAGACGGATTGACAGAGTCGGCGTTTTTGCCTGCCGATATTTCGGCCTCCCATCATTGCGGCGGTTGTGGCGTTTTGAACCTCTGTTATACGCTCACCGCGCCCCGGGTGCAAAATTTCTGTCGCAAAGGAGAATGTGAAATGATAACTGAAAAATCTTGCGGCGCAGTTGTGTTCACAAGAACAAACGGAGTTATCAATTATGTGATAATTCAATCAAAAGAAGGTATATACGGATTTCCGAAGGGGCACACGGAAACTGATGAAACCGAAAAAGAAACTGCATTGCGCGAAATATTCGAAGAAATCGGACTCAGGGTAGAGCTGTTGCAAGGTTTTAGAACCGAGAATATGCATACTTTTGAGAAAAACGGTGAAACACGAATGAAGTATGTGGTCTATTTTTTAGCAGAATACTCCGAACAAACGCCCATAGCGCAGGAAAGCGAGCTGAATGCGGTTTACTTAATGGACTACGAAACTGCATTAAACAGTTTTCAGTTTGAAAGTTCAAAAAGAATATTGACAGAAGCACATTCTTTTTTGAATAATCACTGAGACTGCGCTGCTTTGGGTTAATTCTACTAAGTTTTTCTCCGTTTGCGCTTTCTTTAACGTAAAAAGGATTTCGCGAAAGCGAAGTCCTTTTTTTGTGTATTATCCTGCAGCTTTTATCCCAGTAGCGTTAAACGGCTTGGATTTTTTATTTGCATTTTGTGAGTTGAGCGAAAAAAGTTCATATGTTTGTGATTTTTCGCTTTTGAGAGAGCGGGGCGGAGTTTTTATAAATTTATAAATTTACAAATCGCACAGAGGTTTCGGTCTTGACACCTTTTCATGTTTGGGATATAATAAGTTAAATAAATATCGGAGGCTGTAAATGGACACTTGTTTTGACAAAATTCTGTATGAAGGCATTACCTTTGACGATGTGCTCCTTATCCCGCAGAAAAGCGAAGTTCTGCCGGCTGACATCGATCTGCACACCAAGCTTACCAACCGCATTACGCTGAATATCCCCTTGCTCAGCGCGGCTATGGACACGGTTACCGAGAGCGAGCTCGCTATCGCAATTGCGCGTGAGGGCGGCGCGGGTACTATTCACAAGAATATGTCCATTGAGCAGCAGGCCGATCAGGTCGAGCGCGTTAAGAGAAGTGAAAACGGGGTCATTACAAATCCCTTTTATCTGCACCCCGACAACTATGTTTACGAAGCGGACGAGCTTATGGGCAAGTTCAAAATCTCCGGCGTGCCGATATGCGACAATGAGCGCCGTCTGGTAGGTATTATCACAAACCGCGATTTGCGCTTCTTGCCTACCTACAACATCCGTATCGAAGAGGTTATGACCAAGGAGAATCTGCTTACCGCAAAAGTGGGCACCACTCTTGAAGAGGCAAAGGAAATCCTGTGCCGCGCCAAGGTGGAAAAGCTGCCTCTTGTGGATGACGATAACAAACTCTGCGGACTTATTACCATTAAAGATATTGAAAAAGCCTCCAAGTACCCCAACTCCGCAAAGGACGAGCACGGCAGACTGCTGTGCGGCGCCGCTGTGGGCGTTACCAAAGACATACTTGAGCGCGCAGGTGCTCTGCTTGCCGCAGGCGCCGACTATCTGGTGCTTGACAGCGCTCACGGCCATTCCAAAAACATAATCAACTGTCTTTCAAAGCTGAAAGAGGCATATCCCGACTCTCAGGTTATTGCCGGCAATATTGCCACGGCTGAGGCTGCGAGAGACCTTATCTCCGCAGGCGCTGACGCCATCAAGGTTGGTATCGGCCCCGGCTCCATTTGCACCACCCGCGTGGTTTCCGGTATAGGTGTGCCTCAGATTACGGCTATTATGAACGCGTACAGCGTGGCGGCGGAGGCGGGCATTCCCGTTATCGCCGACGGCGGTATCAAGTATTCCGGCGACCTGCCCAAGGCTATTGCCGCAGGCGCAAACGCAATTATGATAGGCTCTCTGTTTGCAGGCTGTGAGGAAAGCCCCGGAGCAAGCGAGATATATCAGGGCAGACGCTTCAAGGTATACCGCGGCATGGGCTCTATTGCGGCTATGGAATGCGGCTCCAAGGACAGATACTTCCAGGAGAATGCCCGCAAGCTTGTGCCCGAGGGAGTTGAGGGCCGTGTGCCCTACAAGGGAGCTCTTGCCGACACTGTATTCCAGCTTATGGGCGGTCTTCGCAGCGGTATGGGTTACTGCGGCACCCCCGATATAGAGTCTCTTAAGAAAAACGGCAGATTTGTGAAGATCTCCTCCGCAGGACTGCGCGAGAGCCATCCTCACGATATAAACATAACAAAAGAAGCACCCAATTACAGCACTCAGTCCAACTGAGGCTGAAGAAAGGTACGGTAAGAATTATGAAAAGATTATTTGCACTTCTTTTATGCGTTTCAATGCTTATGGGATGCCTTATAATCGGCACCTCTGCGGCGACGGATCTGGAGTTTTCCATGAAGGGCGCTTCCGGAAAGCCCGACGACACCGTTACGGTTGACATAAACCTTGACAAGAACACCGGTACATGGTGCGCTAAGGTTGAGATCATTTACGACAACAGATACCTGTCGCTTATCTCTGTTGACAACGGCGATGTGTACAAGAACAGCGAATACACCACCAGCGCTCTTACAGCCGAGAAGAACGGCAAGGGCTGTTTTACCTACTACGCCGAGCTTAACGATCCCGACGGCGTGAACAGCAACACCGGACGCTTTTTCAGCCTTAATTTTCAGATACTGAAAACCGCGCCTAACGGTAATTACGAGATAAAGCTGGAGTTCCCCGATAACGGTGACGGCTGGTTCTTCACATCTTCCGTGGATTCTGCAGGGAACTTGCAGTTTACAAATAAGACTGTTTCCTGCACAAATAAAGCGTATGTTGCCGTAAGCGGCTCCGACGCAACCGAGCCTGTTACCGATCCTACCGACAGCCTTGAGGTTACTACCGCCGAAGGACAGACAACAAAGGCTCCCGATACCGCATATGTTACGGATGAGAGCGGAAAACTTATCCAGAACGAGGACGGCTCTTACGAGACTTATGTGATAACCAATAAAAACGAAGTACCGCCCAAGTATGTTTTCGACGAGGACGGAAACCCCGTTACCGATGAAAACGGCGCTCCCGTGACCGAGGAGCCCGACGAGACTACAGGTCAGAGCACCGAGGCAGAGAGCATTGCGCAGGCAGAGAAAGAGGCAAAGCGCCTTAAAATCGGTCAGATTGCCATAATCGGCTGTATTCTGCTTGCTGCCGCTGCGGCTGTGGTCATTATTATCGTCGTGACAAAGAGCTCCAAAAAGAAGGACGACTCGGACGACACTAACGGTACGGACAGCAAAGGAGAATAACCGTCTGCTTTGACAATATTCCGTTTTGCATACAGGTCTATACCGCCGCACCCCGTCATAGTATTTAACTGATACGGGGGTGCGGAATATGGTATTTGAATGTGCGGCGGATTTAGGCAGGGACAGGCGTATGCGGGCGGCGGTGGCTTTTGCCGCCGTCTGCGTTTTCGCCCTTTTCTGCCGTCTCGGCTCTCTGCTCAGTTTTCCGGCGGGAGGTGCGGTCGTTCTTTCCTCACCTTTTTCGGATGGCTTCGGAGCGGGATGTGCGAGGCTGTGCGCACCCGATTTTGCGGCGCTTCTGATTTTTACACTGTGCCGGGGTGCCCGCCCGATGCTGGCTGCCTGCGTTGCCGTGTTTTCTCTGCGCGGCGCCGCTATGGGGGCATGTGCGGCTTTCTGCGTGCAGAATTCTGCGCCCTACGGCGCTTTGGGCATAATGATATCATACGGTGCCGTTACCGCTCTTTGCGCGGTTTACTGCGTGATGCTCTCGGGATTGGAGGACACCCGCGGACGTGTCAGGGCACTGTGCTACTTTACCGTCAGCGGTGCAGCCGCAGTTTTGCGGATAATCCCGTATTTGTTTTTATAAGTTTTTGTAAATTCCCAAGGAAAGGCTGGGTGGAAAATGCCGAAAAAATACCCGAATATGAACGACACCCCGGACGAGCCCGAGCTTAAAAAGCGGCGCACTCTCAACCCTTTTGAGAATATGTTCCGGCGTGACGGCAAGGGCGTGGAAAAGGACGAGATCGATGTTATGGACAAGCCCGGTCTTGCCAACTTTTTCAAGCTTTTGCGGCGCAAGCTCAATCATATATTTTCCTGCAATCTTCTGATGATATTCGGCAATTTCCCCGTGTTTTTCGTGCTTGCTGCTTATGCTTATACAACGGAGGAGCTTCTGAGCCCCGGCAGTCAGCTTTACAGCGTGCTTCAGGGCAGCGCTTTCTTTGACCGCTCACCGCTTATTATGGCGCTTATGGGCATATACGGCAAGCAGAATGCGGTGGCGCACTTTACAACGCTTACTTATGTATTTTTCGGTCTTGCTCTTTTAGTGCTTCTCACTTTCGGCCCCGTAAATGTAGGAACGACCTATATACTGCGCAACACCATGCGCGGTGAGCCCGTGTTTGTTATGAGCGATTTCAAGTATGCCATTAAGAAAAATCTCAAGCAGGGAATGATATTCGGCGCAATTGACGCGGCGATGATAATAATGCTTGTGTACGATGTGATGTCTTACAGAATGAACGCCGCCGCATCCGGTGTGTTCATGGCACTGTACGCGGCGTCCTACTGTATGATAATTATTTATTTCTTTATAAGAATGTACGCATATCTTATGATAGTTACATTTGATATGAAGCTTACGAAGATTATAAAGAACAGCATTTATTTTGCAATTCTGGGCATAAAGCGCAATATTATGGCGCTTCTGGGTACTATTGCCCTGGTTGCACTTGATTTTCTGCTCATAAGGGTGTTCATGCCCGTGGGTCTGATACTGCCCTTTATCATACTTTTCGGACTTATACAGTTTATGTGCGTGTATGCCGCTTTCCCGAAAATCAAGGAAATTATGATTGATCCGTACTACAAAGAGGTTGAAGCGGAAAATGGGGCGCAGAGCGAGGAGCAGTAAGAGTGCCGTCTGTTAAAGCAATAATAAACCGCCTGTTGCGCCGTATGGCGCGGCAGGCGGTTTTTGACTTTCCGAAAACCACCCGTTAAGCGGGTGGTAAAAAAAGGCTTTTGCTTTGAGCAATCCCGCCGCAGCGGAGGCTCCATGTTGTAAGGGGAGCCAGTGCAGAAGGCGCCTGAAGGGTTGTTTTGTAGATCACAGTGAGACAATCCCTCCGTCACGGCATACGCCGTGCAACATTCCTTTACACAAGGGAGGCTTTGGTGCTACGCAAAATCGCAGATCGCACAATACACCGAAAGGTGTATTGAAGTGCGTCCTTTATCAGTTCGACAAATTTGAATTTAACTATCTAATTCAATGGTATATATTTCCTCAACAGGAAATGATATTTTTACTAATCCTACAGAAATAAATTTTCCGCTCATTTTTCTAAACTCGTGCAAAATCAAATCACTGGCTTTATAAAAAACCTCTTCATCATCTTCTTTTGTAAGTGCTAATGTACAATGCGGTACCCAACTATTTGGGCAGTACCATTCCCAGCCAGTTGTATCAAAATCTTGTAAGCATTTATGTAATTCTCTTTGAAATTGATACATACTATCATTCATTACAGGTGATGCAAAAATTGTCCCTGTGTCATTAAACATTCCAATGGAGCCAATATATGCAGGCATAGGCTTATGTGTTTGAGCAAAATTCTTTAATTGTTGAGTACATTTCACTTCATTAACATCATTGAAACAAGCCAATGTAAGATGTGGTCTGGTTTTCCATTCTAAAAACTTTGTACTCAGTTTTTCATCAGCTACTCGTTTAGCCAGATTAAAAAGTTTTTGTTCCGTTTCTTTATCGAAATACAATTCTATTGCGTATTGCATATACTTAGCTCCACAAATTCAAGTTTACCGATTTGTTCAATTATATCACACGGCTTCAATATATGCAAGAGCAGTCCCTGCAGATATTACTGCCGGGACTGAAACTGCTTTACGAGCACCCGCCATTTACGAGGGGTATTTATTGGTTCTGTGTTTGTGAAGGCTGCAAGGATTTTGAGGGCGGATTTCCGCCGCGCTTTTTGACGAAAATCGAAAACAAAAGTTATACAATACGACGTTTTTGCAAAACCGTGTTATGCGACTGTTGACAGGGAAAACAGTATTTGATAATATTAAATCAAGAGGAAGAATCAGGTTGAAAATGATAATTCCGACGGTGTCTGGCGGAGAATAAACGCAATAATTGAATCGGAGGTATATGTATGAAAATCTGTATGAAAAAAGTATTGGCTGTTGTACTGCCGTTGTTAATTTTTCTGCTTGCCTCCTGCAACAGCGTCGTACAGGTCGACGAGGATCACCGGGAAGCCAGCGAAACCGTTTCTCTGTCGGAAGACGGTACAGGGTATGTAAGCGGTGTCGGTGATGAAACCGTCAAAGAAGCGGATTATTACAGGCTCATTCGCTCGGGGCATATGTATTACTGCTGCTTTCTGGACAAAAACAGTGAAGTCGTAAAAACAGAGGGTCCGGTGCCGAAAGAGCCTGAGATTATTGACGCAGGTGACGGACTTTTACGGTATACTTATCAGGCGGGCACCGGAATCGGTGCACTGTGGGGTTACTACTATGACACCGACAGCGGGGAATTTTCAGAAAAATTTACATGTATTTTTGACGAGTGCGGAGGCAGGGTCGCCTTTGCAAAGAAGGACAGAGTCATAATCAGGGACATTTTTGACGATAGCGGATATTACACGGAAATTTCCGATTTCATATATCCTTTTTCTCCCACCGCTGAGGTGTTCTCGGATGTTGAGTTTTCCGACGACGGCAGCAGCGTAACAATCACTTATCTGACAGGCGACGGCTATAAAAATGTTTCGGAAGAATTCGGGTTGTGATTTTCGGTAATTACCGAAAAAATACGTCAGATAAATACAACAGATGAAACGGAGAATAAATATGAAAAGTAAAATACTCGGTGTTGTTGCAGTGGCTCTTGCGGTTGTGTCTGTTCTGCTTTCCGTACTGGTTCTTATAAACAGCGCGGGGATTGCGGACAAGAACAATGACAGCGGCACACAGGAAGAATTAAAAGTTATTAAACGGATTTACGAGCTTGATATTTCTTATGAAAATGAGGCGAAGAAAACAGAAAGCGACGAGGATCTGGCTGAGCTTAACAAGAGATATGCAAATCTTTGGAAATCTGAGGCTGACAGGTATCTGGAAAAGCTGAAAAAGTATTATGCCGAAGTCAAATACAATGATGAATTTTGCATAGACTTTTTTGGCGAAGAAAAGATAGAGGATATGTTTAATAAGCTGATTGCTTCTCAGGAAGACTGGGAGGAGTATTATGAAAATCAAACATCATTCTATAAAAAGTATCTTGCGGCAAATCACGTGGCAGATACGGATTATTCCTTGGAGTACTATAAATACAGTATGAACTTATACAGGGACAGAGCGATAGAGCTGTATAAGATGTGTAGTGACAACTTTATAGAGGTATTTCCGCTGTAAAGCTGCCTATGGCGGCTCGACAATCGCCACATCCCCCGGCGGAATTTTTGCGCGTGATAAGCGACAATAAAGCGAGGAGCAGTTATGATGAATAAAGTATTGAGTATTGTTACGGTAGTTCTTTTGGCAGTATCTATTGCGCTTTCGGCAGTGATTCTTATTAAAAACACTGCGGTTTCAGACAAATCACAAAGCAGTGACGCTGTAAAAGCAGT
>JBJDYY010000216.1:0-8738 GCA_051867715.1 Candidatus Avispirillum sp. | reverse complement strand
ATCATATAGTGATAAAATGTAAAGGGTCTGCCCTCTCTGTCCCGCTGAAGCATCAGCTCCGCCAGTTTTTCATACTGCTCCAATACAATAGGCAGGTCTTCCTCCGTAAGCGCCGCCGGGTCTCCCTCGGCACACACCACAGGCTCCATGCTAAGCTCCGTAAAGCCCAGATCCAGCATTTGCCGTATATCGTTCAGAAAATCGGGGTTTGCGTGGGTAAAGGTGCCGCGCATATAGTAGTCTTTGCCGCCCCTTGCTTTGACAAGATTCTGAAACTTGGGGACAATCTTGTCCCAGCTTCCGTTGCCCGCGTAGTCAACACGGTAGCGGTCATGTATTTCTTTTCGCCCGTCAAGGCTCAGCACCACATTGCTGCATTCCCTGTTGGCAAACTCAATAACATCGTCGTCTATCAATACGCCGTTGGTAGTCAGTGTAAAGCGGAAATTCTTCCCTTTTTCCTTTTCGATACTTCGGGCATACGCCACCAGGTCTTTTACGACCTGAAAATTCATCAGCGGCTCGCCGCCGAAAAAGTCCACCTCAAGATTGCGGCGGCTGCCGGAATTCTCAACGAGGAAATCAAGGGCACGCTTTCCCACTTCAAAGCTCATAACCGCCCGCTCTCCGTGGTACTTACCCTGACTTGCAAAGCAGTAGGAGCAGTTCAGATTGCAGGTATGGGCAATGTGCAGGCACAGAGCCTTCACAACCCCGGCGGTCTTTTGCTTCAGCTCTCCCGCCATATTTTCAAAGGTGTCGGGCGCAAAAAGCTGTCCGCTGTCCCGAAGCGCCTCAACCTGACCGTAGCACTCCTCAATATCTTTTCGGGTAATATCTCCGCTTCCCGCGTATTTTTTCTCTATTGCATCAAGTATATCCTCCCGGCTGTTTTTTTCAAACATACCGATAATATCATAGGCAACATCATCCACCGCGTGAACGGCGCCGGAGCAGACATCCAGAACAATATTGTAGCCGCCCAGCTTATACTGATGAATCATTTTATGTATCTCCTTTATCCGTTTATCCGCGCTTGTGTTTACGAAAAAATGCCGCCGATTTCGGCGGCATTTTGCAATACGCAATATTACTTGCTGTTCTTTGCGCTCTCGCACTTCTGGTTTGCGATACCGCAGCTGGTCTTGCAGGCAGACTGGCAGGAGGTCTGGCACTCACCGCAGCCGCCGTTCTTAGCGCTGTCGCACAGATTGCGGGTCTTGATAGTCTTGATATGTTCCATAATATCACCTTCCGTAAAAATTCTATATGTATACTTTACCACAAGGCACGGTGTTTGTCAATCATATTCACCCACTTTTCGTGATGAACTTTTTAGTTTTTACAAATCACAGACCGCACCGTGTTTTAAGCATGACGGATTACTTACCGGCCGTGTTTACAGATAAATCTCTTCCAAGTCGTCAAGCCGGAGCAGCGCGGGAGAATTGCCGTAAGGCACGCCCACATCTACATCGATCCATGTCCTTGTGCGGAGTATTCTGCCTTTGTGCGCTTTACCGTAGCTTACGGTAGGGGTATGACCGAAAACAGTTACAATACCGTCATAGTACTCATCGTCCGCCGTCGGCCGCGCCCAAAGCAGTTCATCGGAGGAGTAGTCCGTAATC
This sequence comes from Candidatus Avispirillum sp., assembly GCA_051867715.1. Classification (GTDB taxonomy): domain Bacteria; phylum Bacillota; class Clostridia; order Oscillospirales; family CAG-272; genus Avispirillum. The sequence goes on along the minus strand of JBJDYY010000216.1, from coordinate 7,107 downwards.
TTTCTGCTTTTATCGAAATTGTCAAGTCCCGAATGTACCAGCAGAAAATCCCTGCCGCCCGCAGAAACCGTTTCGTAAAGCGGTGCATCGTGTAGGTATTCCATAATATACGATACGGTTTCCGGTGATGATTTCGCAAGTTTTCTCAAAGAATCAAGTGTAACATCCCCGCCGTTTTGCATATAGGTCATAACAAGACCCATTTTTTCTTTGCCAAGTGTTTCAATACTTTCTTCGGTTATCTCGCTAAGAAGAAATTCGCATGACAAAAGCATAGCCTCGTGATTGCCTAAAATCAGCTGAGCATTGGGCTGTTCAAGCAGCCATTTAAGTATTTCCACACCGCCGTCATTCTGCCTGTCCACAACATCGCCCAAAATATAAAGCCAGTCATCCTCACCAAAACCCGCCTTTGCAAGCAGCTCTTTCAGCTTGCAAAGCTCAAGTCCGTGCAGGTCCGAGGTTACATATACGGACATAAATCTCTCCCTTTCAAATCAGTAAGTATCTGTAAAACGATTATATCATATTTTCACGCAAAACAGTAAGCTTTTTTCTGTCGAACACTTAAAAATCTTAATTTAGCAGCCGACGAAGAAAAAACTTTGGTATTTTTCTTATTTTTTCCGAAATACCCACATTTTTATCTTTAATATGCTATAATCGGGATAAAGTAACGGGCGAGTCCCGCATAAAGGATACAGTTATGATAAATGTCATTCCCACACCGAGGCAATCAGCAGAATACGAAGGCTCATTTGAAGCGAAAAGCCTTTCGGTTTTTGTCGCCTCCTCCGCCGACAAAAGATTGGTAAAGGCGGCGCGCACTCTTTGCAGAGAGCTTGAAGCGCTCACACACTCTTATGTCCCCGTCAACTCCTCTGAACCAAAAGAACACGCCATAGTAATAACCCACGGCGAGGACGGCGAGGGCTACACCCTCACGGTGGAAAAAGACAGAATCACTGTCTGCGGTTCTGGTGCCGCAGGCGCCTTCTACGGCATACAGACCCTGAGACAGCTTATATGTGCAAACGGTCTTTCTGTCCCTTGCTGCCGAATAGACGACGCCCCAGATTTTGTGTACAGAGGCTTTTATCACGACATATCCAGAGGCAGAGTAAACCACCTTGAAACTCTCAAAAAAATTGCGGATATGCTGTCATACTTCAAAATGAATTCTCTGCAGCTTTATGTGGAGGACGCCTTTACTTTCAAGGAGCTGGAAGGCATTTCAACTGCCGAAAACGCCCTGACCCCCGAGGAAATACTGGAGCTTGACGATTACTGCTATGACAGATTTATAGACCTTGTTCCCTCTCTCTCCACCTTCGGTCATCTTTTCACCCTGCTTCAAAGCGACAGATACTGCGATATTTGCGAGCTGGGACAGCATGAAATCACAAGGAACTACTGGCTTGAGCGGCAATGGCACCACACCGTTGATGTATATAATCCCAAAACCATCCAAGTCATAGGCAGTATGCTGGAGCAGTACATCCCCCTGTTCCGCTCAAAGTATTTCAATATCTGCTGCGACGAGACTCTTGATCTGTGCAGCGGAAAAAATCAGGGCAGGGACAAGGGCGAGGCATATTTTTACCACCTTGACAAGCTTATTGAAATAGTTAAATCTCACGGCAAAACGCCCATGATGTGGGGCGACGAATGTATGGCAAGACCGGAAGCGGCAAAAAAGCGTGTGCCGGGGGATACTGTTATTCTCAACTGGTGCTACCGCAAGCAGGTCAATGAGTGGGTACCGAAATTCTACTATGATCTTGGATTTACTCAGATAGTGTGCCCCGGCACCTCCTGCTGGGATAACTTTATTGAAGATATTGATACATCCGTGGGCAACATTTCCGATTTTTCTGCATTTGCCAAAAAATACGGCGCCCTTGGCGTACTCAATACAAACTGGGGCGATTTCGGTCATGTCTGCACATTCAACTGCAATCTGTACGGTGCCCTGTTCGGCGCACAGAAAAGCTGGAATACGGACGCTCCTACCGACGAAACCTTTGAAAGAAGCGCCACCCTGCTTATGTACGGTATAAAGGATTACAATATAGCAAATGTATTGAGAAAGCTCAGCAAAGCCGCCTCCACCTGCTCCTGGAGCCGATTTGTTATATGGCACAGCGCCAATACTCTGGAGGGCAAGGACACAAAACTTACTGTAAGCGACGAAAAAGATTATGACCCGAACGATGGTATAAATTCGCTTGAGTTGTGCAGACAGGCAATCCTGGAATTGACTTCTCTTGATACCGACGACAGGAGAATAACCGACCTGATTCTCGCCGCAAGAGGGCTTGCACTTATGAACAGAGAATATCTTTATGTAAATAAAGCGCCCGGCTTCTGCGACGGCGACGCGCTGCAGAAAGATTTTGACTCGTGGCTTACCGAATACAGCGCTTCATGGCTTGCAGGCTGTAAGCCCTCAGGTCTCAGCCGGGTTCAGGAGTTTATAAGAAATATTACAAGGATATAACAGGACGCACGCGGCATGTCAGCAAAAAGGCACCCTTCGGGTGCCTTTTTGCATTCATATAACCGTGACCGCTGTACGCCAGAACAAATCCTCACTTCTGTTTCAGACCGTACATAGTGTCAAGCAGCTCTGTTCCGGTTTTTGTGCGGAATACTTTTTTCCTGAAATCGCAGATGCCCTCCGGAGATAAACCGTCTTCATATGCGTTTACCAGAAAATCCGCTTCAAGCAAAATCTGCATATCTTTCCCATCCACATCTGTATATGTATGATGATGTCCGATAAGCCGGCAAACCCTGTCCGTTTCTTCTTTTGTTACTTCCGGAAATTCCTCCAGCATTTTTACGGCATACGCCGGACCTTCCCTCTCCTGAAGCTTGCCATCACAGCGTCCGTATTTTTCCTCGCAGGGACGAATGCCTATATCGTGCAGAATTGCCGCAATATCAAGTATTTTTCTGTTTTCCTCATCCAGGCCCTCCGCTTTGCCTATCATATGGGCATATTCAAATACTTTGATGAAATGCTGAATGCGCTTGGGGTCTCCCCTGTTAAACTCCGTCATTTTCATAATCAATTTTTCGTTCAGCATATTCTCTCCCCCATACTGCTTGCCTGTATTGCTTTTCAATAATAAAGAATCTGTCAGACTCGGCAAATATACCCGCCGATTTATTGATTTGCTTTTGAAAACGGGCATCTTTTGCCGATACACTGATTATTTTTGGACGAAAACCCGCATACAATCTCGCCTTTTTCCATTTCAATTCCGAAATTCTCTTTAACAAAATCAACAGCCTGCAAAATTGAAAGGTATGAGTCCCGCTTGCAGCAGCGTGGGCCGCCGACCTCGCCTATTGCGCAAAGTGATTTTGCGGTCATGCGGTTGGAAAGTCCGAAAGGCTCATTGGCAAGAGGAGTTGAGCCCGATATGATTGAAACGAACATTCCCGTGCTGACTCCCGCACCGCAGGCACCCCAGAATCCGCAGGCGCCGCCGGGGACGGATTTCCCTCTGTTTCCGATTTCGGCAAGTGCCTTTTTAAGATCAATATCCCCGCCTGCATTTCTGTACGCCGTAAGCAGCGCCGCGCCCACCATAATATGGTGCTCGGGCCCGTGCATATGGCAAAACGGAAGGGCCATCATCTTATTCAGTATCTCTACAGGATTCTTAGATGTCTCGGAAAGGCAAACGTCGAAAATGCTGTCTATCCCCTGAGTATGACAGTCATTACACACATAATGACCCTTAACACATCTTGTTTTGCTCAGCTCTTTTCTGCCGCACACGGCGCACTCCATCATAATATCTTCATTCAAGTACTCCAGCGGCGCTTTACAAATCAAGCACTCGTCCTTCATAGAATCACCCCTTTGCTATATGAATTATAGCATATCCAAACCATTTGCACAATACAGGTTCAGAAATACTATGGAATGGCGGATGTCATCATACAAATACACGCCTGTTCAAAATCTTGCTACTTCCCACCGTGTCCGTTTATCGAAAATGTGGAGAGACCAATTTTCACCGCGACTCGGCACATTGGAAATCCCGAATGTATAATTTCGGTGCTGTCTCAAATCGCTGATTCTGAAATCTTCCAAATCACAGTCACATTGCCGCTCTCCGAAAGCCGTCAATAAATCCTTATTCTTTCCCGATTTATCCGAATATCCCAGCAAAACAAACCAACAATGTACCATTGAGTCATAGATGGATCGGTCTTCCATGTTGTGTGCGCCGAAAATCACATCGAAATCAACCGCGTCAAACAGACTCTCATCTGACACATTATTAAACGGATCACCTCCGTGTTCTATAAGCAGCGCCAAAGTATCTGCAGCAACATATTCATTAATAACATTCTCAACACAACTCAATATGGTATCACTTTCACCTTTGTCTTCACATACGGCATTTGGATCAAGTCCGTATTTCAAGAGAATTTTGAAAACTTGAAGCATATTTGCACTGTAACTGTCGGGAATGAGCTTTGACTCCGAATAGCGCAGTTCCTCAAAATGTTCATTATGATAATATTCGCAATTATCCCAACATATTTTCGCATAGTCAAAGCCCGCTCGTGAAACGACATCTGGGTTATAACCCTTTTCTTTCAGTAGTTTTTCGATTGCGGTCGGGTCTCTGTGCAATTCCGTCAACTTTTTCAGCAATTCTTCCGATTCTTTTGATTTCACGATATGATTCGCCATTCACTCACCTCATTTCTCATTTGCTTTGATTATACCATATTATACGTCCCATAAAAAGGACTTTTAATATTGAAAGTTTCTATCCCGCAAAAACAGATTTCATATTACATAACCATTAGTAAGGGTGCCGCCGTTGTCGGCATACGAATAACGACGCACATTGCGCAAAAATCCAATCATCGGTTGTATTTGAAACAACTGTTTGATAATTGTTTTCAGCATATTTCCTGATATAATATAATCACACCGGTGAAAAAACTACGGAGGTGCGATTATGCAGCTTAATTTAGGAACAAAAATTCGCGAACTTCGTCATCGTGACGGAAGAACGCAGGAGGCTTTAGCCGATGCCTTGGGCGTTACATCTCAGGCTGTCTCCCGTTGGGAGGCATGCGGAAGCTATCCCGATATGGAAATAATTCCTTCGATTGCCAATTATTTCGGGATTACAATTGATGAATTATTCGGATACCAAAATGACCGGGATGACAAAATCAGTCAGATTATTAAGAAAATCGAGTCATATAACATCAAATGCCGCTCAGATGACGGGTGGGTTGATGACTGTGTTTCGATTTTGCGCGAAGGTCTTGCCGAATTTCCTCAAAACGAAAGGCTTTTGATAACTCTTGCCGACACATTATCCGAGGCAGGTTGGCGCAGACATCATGAATGGCTGTATTATGATGATGAGGGATTTATGCAGCACAGTTATGACAAACACAAGAAGAACGAATACTGGTCGGAAGCGGTAAAAATATGCGAAAATCTTGTAAAGGACGCTTGCGATAACACTATCGTGACAAAAGCAATCAGAATTCTTGTGCTGCTTTACAGAAACTTCGGCGAAACAGAAAAGGCGATTTCTTTTGCCTCAAGAATGCCCTCGCTGAAAAATTGCAGAGAACTTTTGCTTGCCGCAGCGTCGGACGGAAAAGAAGAAGCGAGGTATATCGGAGAATTTTTGCTGAAATCGGCAAGTCAGTTTGCAAATCAGCTTGTTTACGGCTTGATTGTCGATCAAAGCCACTATGAAAGTGATATGCCCATTGAAAAAGTAAAAGGTGCAATTTCGCTCTTTTACCTGATCTGTGATGACGGCAATATGGGTCTGTATCACGATGATTTAATCAAACTGTATCTCTATCTTTCCAGACTGCAGTGGGAACGCGGATATCACGATGAAGCTTTCGCTTCTCTTGACTCGGCTTTGAATCACGCCAATGCACTTGAAGCGCTTTGCGACGGAGAGGAACACACTCTGAGCGCTCCGCTTGTATCTTTTGTAAAATTCAAGACGGGCGTTCATAAGGACATAGCCAAGTCTTTGCCCGATGACTGGCCGTTCTGGTGTAATCCCGATTACAGCGTAGCGGAAAAGGAAATCAAAGCAGATCCCCGCTGGAAAGAATGGGTTGAAAGAACCAAGGCATAGCATTTCGCCCCGCTTCAGCGGGGCATTTGCTATGTCAAACTGTATCCGCCCGTCGGTCTCATAACCTGAAAATATAAACTGAAATCCGGTTCACAGCTAAAAGCAGCAGGAGACGCCAAAGCGTCTCCTGCTGCTTTGCTGCAGTGAATCTTACTGTTCCGATTTCAGAATAAATTCAAGATACACGGGATTGTGGTCACTGTAAGCAAAGGATGTATCAACTGTCTCACAGCATAAAACTTCAACATTATCACTTACAAGTATGCCGTCTACCGAAAGGACAAAGTCGGTGCCGTCGCCCTTATAAGCAGATTCGGCATTCCGGCAGGTGGGTGAATTGGAACCGCTGTAACTTGTGATTCCTTGGGGCAGTAAGCTGCTGTTAAACGGCACCGCCCAGTTATACTCTTCTCCCTCTGGGCGCTCAAAATATTTTGAAGAATCCCCCAGCATATCCTTATTAAAATCCCCTGCAGCAATGATATAATTGCCTTTATCATACTGCTGCTGCATATCGGCACTTAAAATTTCCAGCTGGTCTTCCGCAATCGTGCCGTCTGTGGTATAAGCAGACAGGTGAACATTGTAAAGTACAAGTTCCTTGCCGTCAGAGGTTTTTATATGCGAAACGCTGTATGCGCGGTCAAGGTCAAAATACTTTGCAAGTGAGTTTTCCACAGGCAGACTTTTTCTGGTACCGGATTCTATATTAAAACGGGAAAATGTAAGAATTCCCGATTTGTTAGCGCCGATAGGCTCGCTGAAAGGATATAAAAAATACGGCGAGTCGTAATTTTCCGCAAAAACGCTGTCAAAGCCTTCGAAGCTGTCGGTAATAAGTTTCTTCTGATTTACATGATAACTTCGGGTACCGTCGGTATCCACTTCCTGCCAAAGCATAAAGTCGGGCTCTATACCTTTTATCGTTTCTACAGCACCTTTTGTATTATTG
>JBJDYY010000215.1:0-8806 GCA_051867715.1 Candidatus Avispirillum sp. | reverse complement strand
TGTATCTTCTCCCCTCCCTTTAGAATCTCTCCCCTCTTCTCGACACGGAAGAACTGCAGGGCGCCACGTTGAAAGGGCATAACACATTCGACGAAATAAAAAGGAGCCTAAGCCGTTAGCCTAAGTTTCAAGTTTCGTGACAGAAATACAGCAACGCTAATGAGCGTGTCGATAGCAGACTTGTGGCTACTCACAGGAGGAAAGAAAAGCAAATTGAACATTAGTCGCAGGGGCGGACGGCATAGCCGTCTGTAAAGCGGTAGAAAAAGCACAGAAGAGAGTTTACTTTCTTCTGTGCTTTTTCCCGCTTGCCGCCTACGCGGCACCCCTGCGGGGGACTTCATTATTGCCGTATCAGGGCAAAAGTTTTTTGGGGTTCTTAGTACCTTTTTCTCAAAAAAGGTACTAAGCGGTGCGCGAGGCAGAGCCTCGCATATATCCGTCGGGGTTTGGGGCAGCGCCCCATATTCTTTTCGGAGCGCGAGGCAGAGTCTCGCATGGACGGAGCACCGGATACTGCCGGTGTGCTTTTTGGGCAAATCTTTATACAATCTTAATACGGGCGGCGGCTTACTTATGCGCGCTTAATATCAATTAAGATAGAATTAAGACGAAAAAAAGATGATATAAAGATAAAACGGGTGGGTCATATGCTTGATCAACAGAGAAGCCGACACAATCATATAACTTCATTTCAGATAATTATTCTCGGATTTCTTTCAATTATTATCATTGGCAGTCTCTTGCTCATGCTTCCGTTTGCCACAAAGGAGGCGGGATGCGCTTCCTTCGGCGATGCGGTGTTTACCGCCACCTCCGCGGTGTGCGTTACGGGACTTGTGATCCGGGACACGGCCACCTACTGGTCCGTATTCGGTCAGGGCGTGATCCTGTTTCTCATTCAGATAGGCGGCATGGGAATAGTGACGGTGGCGGTTTCCGTCGCGGCAGTATCCGGCAAAAAAATCGGTCTGATGCAGCGCAGCACCATGCAAGAGGCTATTTCCGCCCATCATTTGGGAGGAATCGTAAGGCTGACAAAATTCATACTGAAAACCGCTTTATTTATCGAGCTCGGCGGAGCCGCCGTGCTTGCTTACCCGTTCTGCCGCGATTTCGGATTCCCGAAGGGTATCTGGTACGCCCTTTTTCACTCGGTATCCGCTTTCTGCAACGCGGGCTTTGATCTGATGGGCGCAAAGGAGCCCTTTTCCTCCCTGACATCCTATTCTTCCGACCTGCTTGTAAATATAACCGTCATAATGCTTATAGTCGTCGGCGGAATAGGCTTTCTGACATGGGAGGATATAAAAAATAACAAATGGCACATAAGGCGGTACAGAATGCAGAGCAAGGTTATCCTTTCCGTAACGGGAATGCTTATCGTCCTGCCCGCACTGTACTTTTTCTTCGGGGAGTTTTCCGACAAGCCTATGGGAGAGCGTATACTGAGTTCCCTGTTTCAGTCCGTAACGCCGAGAACAGCGGGCTTTAATACGGCAAACCTTGCGGACATGAGCCAGACGGGACAAATGCTTGTCATTATTCTAATGCTTATAGGCGGCTCCCCCGGTTCCACGGCGGGAGGAATGAAAACCACAACCTTTGCGGTGCTTCTGTCCTCGGCTTTGTCTGTGTTCAGAAGGCATGAGCACACGCATTTTTTCAAAAGAAGAATAACGGAAATTGCAGTCAAAAACGCAGCTACCGTATTTTTGATGTACTTAGTTCTGTTCCTCGGCGGCGGAATGATAATAAGCCGCATCGAAAATATTCCTCTGCTGACATCTGTGTTTGAAACCGCGTCGGCTATCGGCACGGTTGGTCTCTCCCTTGGCATAACGGCTCAGCTCGGCGCCGTATCGCGGACAATACTGACCGTGCTTATGTTCCTCGGCAGAGTAGGGGGACTTACCCTTGTATTTGCCGCAACCATGGGAGTTCGCGCAAACGCACCGAAATATCCGCAGGAAAAAATCACGGTGGGCTGACCGCTTGGAACCGAAAAATTACCGATAAGGAGAATGAATAATGAAATCAGTATTGCTAATAGGTCTAGGAAGATTCGGCAGACACATAGCTATGAAGCTTGACGAGCTGCACCATCAGGTGATGGCTGTGGACAAAAACGAAAAAAGAGTCGCCGCCGTACTGCCGTTCGTTACAAACGCTCAGATAGGAGACGCCACCAACGAGGACTTTCTGGAGTCTCTGGGCGTAAACAATTTCGATGTCTGCATCGTCGCCATAGGCGACGATTTCCAAAGCTCGCTGGAAACCACCTCCCTTTTGAAAGAGCTGGGAGCAAAGACAGTAGTATCCCGCGCCGCAAGAGATGTACACGCAAAATTTCTGCTTCGCAACGGCGCGGACGAGATTGTCTATCCCGAAAAGCAGCTTGCCGTATGGACCGCCATACGCTATACCGCCGACCATATACTGGACTACATAGAGCTTGACGATTCCCACGCCATTTACGAAATAACCGTACCCGAAAAATGGATAGGCAGAACGGTGCTTGACATAGATGTGCGCAGAAAGTACGGCATCAATATAATGGCAATAAAGCGCATGGGAGAAATGATACTGAATATAACTCCCCAGACAGTCTTTACAAAGGACGACACAATACTTGTGCTGGGACATACCAAGGATATGCAGAAGTTTTTCCGTATTTAACAGCCGAAAGAAGAGATAAGTTTGAAAAACAGCGGGCGTGTATCGCACGCGGGCTTTTCAAATACCGTTTGTGTTTCGCTCTTGAAAAGGGCGGCGGCAGAATGCAAAGTCTCATGGCTTTGTAAAACCGACACAAATCAACGAAAGGCACGGTCAAAAATATGAAAGCTGTAATCCTGCTCTGCGCCCTTGCCGCGGTTTTTGTGACGGGATACTTTCTGATGAAACGGCTTGACGCATTTCTGGAGTCAAACAGACAGGCGGGCAAAAAAACGCATAAAGCTCTCCGCATAGCCTTTGAGAACCCCGCTCTCGCCGGCGGGGCGGAGGACATCATCAAAGAGTTCTCAAAAACAGAGCCCGACTGCGAAATAAAAATATACTCGGCGAAATCCGGAGATATACTGAAAAAGCTTGAAACCGGGGAATTCGACGTTGTCTTTGCTGACGAAGCGTCTCTTGACAGCGGCAAAGATGACGGTATACCTGTTTTGCTTGCTGCCGGGAAGCTTACAACGGCGGGCGGCATCGGCATTCAGCCGGCGGATACGGCCGAAGTCAGAGCCCGTGTTATCGTAACGCAAAGCAGTAATAACCCGTATATAGGAGTTTTTACACAGCTTCTGAGCCGGACTTTTGCAAAAACTGCTGTGCAAAACGAGAGCGCGCAGTAGAAACAAAAGCCGGAATATGCTATAATCTTTATACGGCCTTAAGACGCGATAAAATACTTTTTTACCGTGTTTATTGCCCTTGCGGCATAATTAAGGCAAACGGGAGGAGCGCATATGGACGAAATAAGACAAAGTCCGGAGCAGTTTCTGCGTGAGATAGAAAAAGAAGAGCATACTCAAAAACGGGGACATCTGAAAATATTTTTCGGCTACGCGGCAGGGGTAGGCAAAACCTACGCCATGCTGAAAGCGGCGCACGCCGCAAAGCACCGCGGCATTGATGTCACCGCCGGATATATAGAGCCTCATTCCCGCCCCAAAACCCGGGCGCTGCTTGAGGGGCTTGAATGTCTGCCCAATCTTGTAACGGAGAATGGCGGCGTCATCCTTTCCGAATTTGACCTTGACGCGGCTCTGAAAAGAAAGCCGCAGCTTATTCTGGTGGACGAGCTTGCCCATACAAACGCGCCTGCCTGCCGCCACGCAAAGCGGTATCAGGACATAGAGGAGCTGCTGCGCGCAGGCATTGATGTGTATACCACGGTAAATGTTCAGCATATAGAAAGTCTTAACGACACGGTCACTTCGATTACGGGCATTATGGTGCGGGAGCGCATACCGGATTCCGTGTTTGACAATGCAAGTCAGGTGGAGCTTGTGGACATTGAGCCGCAGGAGCTTATGGAGCGGACGCGGGCGGGCGAGGTTTACGGACCGGACGAGGCAAAACAGGCGACGGAGAACTTCTTTACGGTGGAAAACCTGACAGCGCTGAGGGAGATTGCTCTGCGCAGATGTGCCGACCGTGTAAACCTTCTGACGGAAAACGCAAGGATAAAGAGCCACAGCGACTATCACACGGACGAGCACATACTTGTATGTCTTTCCTCCTCACCCTCCAACTCAAAAATAATACGGACCGCCGCCAGAATGGCAAACGCTTTCCGCGGCACCTTTACGGCGCTGTTTGTGGAAACGCCGGATTTTTCCGTAATGCCGGAGGAGGACAGAAAAAGGCTGAAAGCCAATATTCGCCTTGCGGGACAGTTAGGCGCCAAGATAGAAACGGTATACGGAGCCGATGTGCCCTATCAGATAGCGGAAGTTGCAAGGCTGTCGGGAGTATCGAAAATTGTCATCGGCAGAAGCTCCGCCACACGCAAAAATATATTCAGCAAGCCCACTCTCACGGAAAGGCTCATTGCCGCCGCACCGAATCTTGACATACATATAATCCCCGACGCCGAGGGCGGCGCTTTAAGCTACCGCCGCAGAAAGTCTCCGAGAAAAATCGGCATCATAATGTCGGTATCGGATATACTGAAAAGCATCGCCATACTTGTTCTGGCAAGCTGTATCGGTATGCTGTTTCAGCATCTGGGCTTTGACGAGGCAAATATTATTACGGTGTATGTCCTGGGAGTGCTCATAACATCGGTCATTACCACCCACCGCATATACAGCCTCATATCCTCATTAGTCAGCGTCCTCGTATTCAATTTCCTGTTTACCGACCCGAGATTTACGCTCCGCGCCTATGACAAGGGCTATCCCGTCACCTTTGCCATTATGTTTTTCGCTGCTCTGCTTACGGGCACCCTTGCCATAAGGCTGAAAAACCACGCAAAGCAGGCGGCTCAGGCGGCGTACAGAACAAAGGTGCTGTTTGACACGAACCAGCTGCTTCAGCAGGCAAAGGACAAAAACGAAATCGTTTCCGCTACCGCCGGTCAGCTTATAAAGCTTTTGAAAAAGGATATAGTTTTTTACCTGAGCGAAAAAGACGCTCTCGCCGAGCCCCGTATTTTTACGGCGGAGGACAGGGCGGCGGACGACAGCATTATTTCCGAAAACGAAAAAGCCGTTGCACAGTGGGTGCTAAAAAACAACAAGCACGCCGGCGCTACCACCGAGACTCTGTCAAACGCCGAATGTCTGTATCTTGCCGTCAGGGTAAACAGCAGAGTTTACGGCGTGGTGGGCATTGTCATTGACGAGCGTCCGCTGGACACTTTTGAAAACAGTATTCTTCTGTCCATTCTGGGCGAATGCGCTCTGTCTCTTGAAAACGAAAAGAACGCCAGGGAAAAGGAAGAGGCGGCCATTCTTGCAAAAAACGAACAGCTGCGGGCAAATCTTCTGCGTGCCATATCCCACGATCTGCGGACCCCGCTGACTTCGATTTCCGGCAATGCCAGCAATCTTCTGTCAAACGGAGACTCCTTTGACGGTGCCACTAAAAAGCAGCTTTACACAGACATTTACAATGATTCCATGTGGCTTATAAACCTTGTGGAAAATCTTTTGTCAGTTACAAGGATAGAAGAGGGTCACCTTAATCTGCACATCACCGAGGATCTTATGGACGATGTGGTAGCAGAAGCTCTGCGCCATGTGAACCGTCAGAGCTCGGAGCATAGTATAACCGTGAAAAGCAGCGAGGATTTCCTGCTTGCAAAAATGGACACAAAGCTTATGGTTCAGGTTATTATAAACATTGTGGACAACGCCGTAAAATACACGCCCAAGGGCTCAAGCATAGTGATTGAAACTAAAAAGCAGGGGTCAAAAGCTGTAGTTTCCGTAGCCGATGACGGCGACGGCATACCGGATGAAATGAAAGAAAGAGTGTTCGATATGTTTTACACCGGCGCCGACAAAGTGGCGGACAGCCGCCGCAGTCTTGGACTGGGTCTGTCGCTGTGCAAGTCTATTGTAAACGCCCACGGCGGCACCATAGAGGTTTCCGACAATAAGCCGCACGGCACGGTGTTTACCGTAACTTTACCCTGTGGGGAGGTACAGATTCATGAATAAGCCGCTCATACTTGTGGTGGAGGACGACAATTCCGTAAAAAACCTTATGACCACAACCCTTAAAGCTCACGATTACCGCTTTCTGACCGCGCCCAACGGCGCCAGCGCCATACTGGAGGCCTCGTCCCACAATCCGGATATCGTACTTTTGGATCTGGGACTTCCCGATATGGACGGAGTTGAAGTCATAAAGAAAATCCGCACATGGTCAAATATGCCCATAATCGTCATAAGCGCACGAAGCGAGGATTCGGACAAAATCGACGCTCTTGACGCGGGCGCGGACGATTATCTTACAAAGCCTTTTTCCGTGGAGGAGCTTCTGGCAAGGCTGAGAGTCACTCAGCGGCGGCTCAATATGACGCAGGGTGAGACTGCGGCGGAAGCGTCGGTATTTACCGACGGCAGACTGCGCATAGACTACGCCGCAGGCTGCGCCTATCTCGGAAATGAAGAACTGCATCTTACCCCTATTGAATACAAGCTGCTGTGCCTTTTGGCAAAGAATGTCGGCAAGGTGCTCACACATACTTTTATAACGCAAAGCATATGGGGCGAAAGCCTTGACAACGACATAGCCTCTCTGCGGGTGTTTATGGCGACTCTGCGAAAAAAGCTTGAAAAAGACGAAGGTTCCCCGCAGTATATTCAGACCCACATCGGCGTGGGATACCGTATGATGAAGGTTGAATAAACAAGGCAATCCGTGCGCTCTGTCTGAATTTGCGGCATATAAAAAGCGGTCTTTTGAAAAGACCGCTTTTTTTGTATTCATTCGGATCGGCAATCAGACCACGCCCTGAGCCAGCATAGCGTCTGCGACCTTAACAAAGCCCGCAATATTAGCTCCTGCCACCAGATTGTCCTTCATACCGTATTGTTCGGCTGCTCTTGCAGCGTTATGGTAAATGTTCACCATAATCTCATGCAGTTTGGAGTCAACCTCTTCAAAGGTCCATGAGTATCTCTGAGAGTTCTGGGACATTTCCAGAGCGCTGGTAGCAACTCCGCCTGCGTTTGCCGCCTTTGCGGGTCCGAACAGCACTCCCGCTTTCTGGAATTTTGCGATTGCCTCGGGAGTGGAGGGCATATTTGCGCCCTCAGCCACGGCGATCACTCCGTTTTTAATAAGGGTCTCCGCAGCCGCGCCGTCAAGCTCGTTCTGAGTAGCGCAGGGAAGGGCGATGTCGCACTTGATATTCCAGATTCCGCGGCATCCCTCGGTATATGTAGCGCTCGGGTATGCTTCCACATATTCCTTAATGCGCGCTCTTTCAACCTCTTTGATACGCTTTACTGCGTCAAGCTTGATACCGTCGGGATCGTAGATATAGCCGTTGGAGTCGGAAAGCGCCACTACCTTTGCGCCGAGCTGTGTAGCCTTTTCCGTTGCGTATATTGCAACATTGCCGGAGCCGGAAATAACCACCGTTTTGCCTCTCATGCTCTTGCCCTTATCGTTAAGCATTTCCTCGGTGAAGTAGCAGAGACCGTAGCCGGTAGCCTCGGTGCGGGCAAGGCTTCCGCCGTAGTTAAGTCCCTTACCGGTGAGCACGCCCACATATTCGTTGCGGATTCTCTTATACTGGCCGAACAGATAACCGATTTCGCGTCCGCCCACGCCGATGTCTCCGGCGGGTACATCCGTATCGGCGCCTATATGCTTTGCAAGCTCCGTCATAAAGCTCTGGCAGAAACGCATGACCTCCATGTCGCTCTTTCCCTTGGGGTCGAAGTCGGAGCCGCCCTTACCGCCGCCGATGGGCAGTCCGGTCAGGCTGTTCTTGAAAATCTGCTCAAAACCGAGGAATTTTATTATGCCCTCGTAAACGGAGGGATGGAAGCGCAGACCGCCCTTGTAAGGACCGATGGCGGAGTTGAACTGAACTCTAAAGCCGCGGTTGATCTGCACCTTGCCGCTGTCATCTACCCACGGAACTCTGAATTTGATGACTCTCTCGGGCTCAACAAGGGACTCGATCACGCCCTTTTCAATATATTCGGGGTGTTTTTCGCACACGGGCTCAAGAGACTCAAGCACCTCCTGCACAGCCTGATGAAACTCGGGCTCGCCGGGGTTGCGCGCGATTATTCTTTCCATAAGATCGCGGAAATACGGGTTTTTGAAATTCATTTCCATAATAATATGCTCACCTTTCTTAGATGCATATGAGGCCTAACGCCCGACCGCAGATGTCTGCCGTGCGTACGCTGTTTCGCGCCGTTCTGCCGTGCGGTGCTTTTACATGCAAAACGGATTTCTACTTTATAAGTTTATCACATACATAATAAGAAGTCAATAATTTTTGAAAGATGAATGGGCAAAAAATTCATTTTCGGGCGTTTTTTTGCATTTTTTGCGAAATTGTGAATAAAATCGCACCAATATTTTCACGTATTCGGCATTCAGCCCCGCTCATTCGCCTTTTCGCTCAAAGGCGTCAAGACTGCGCCGTTTGATTTTATGCAATTGCATAAAATATGCGACCGCGTCCTCGTTTTATGCAGATGCATAAAACTCGCTTCCCCTGATACATATAATCAAAACCACCGGCAAAGCCGGTGGCATGCTTGCGGCTGTAAGCCGCTGCCAGTGGCGGGGCTGAAAGCCCACCGATACTTCCGACATTTGCAAG
>JBJDYY010000214.1:5164-8832 GCA_051867715.1 Candidatus Avispirillum sp. | reverse complement strand
ATTATAACCTGTCCAGCTCCCCTTACACAGGGGAGCCTCCGCTGCGGCGGGACTAGCCATCGGCAAAAGCCCTCTTTGAGCCACCTGCTCAGCAGGCGGCTTTCGCAAAGCCCAAAAGTGCAAAACCGCCGCAGGCAAGCCTGCGGCGGTTTGTATATGCGCAAAATAATCAGTGAATGATGAAACGCTCGGTGTCCTTGTCGAAGAGGTGAATCTTGGAAGCGTCGATAGCAACCTTGATAACGTCTCCGGCACGCGCCTTGGAGCGGTTGGAAACCTTTGCGGTAAACTTCTGCTGATCGCACTCCAGGTACAGATAAATCTCAGCGCCCATAAGCTCGGTAACCTCAACATCGCACTCGATAACGCTGCCGGGCATTGCGTCGATAACCTCCTGGTCATCGTGGATGCACTCGGGACGGACGCCCATAACGACTTCCTTGCCCACATAGTCCTTCAGAATGGGGTTGTTAGCCTTTTCGGGAGGAAGCTTAACGGAGGAGTTGCCGAAGTTCAGGAACATTTCGCCGTGATCCTCTTCAAGCTCGCAGTCAACAAAGTTCATCTGAGGAGTGCCGATAAAGCCTGCAACGAACAGGTTGATAGGCATATCATACAGATTCTGAGGAGTATCCACCTGCTGAATAAGACCGTCCTTCATGACAACGATTCTGGTTGCCATGGTCATAGCCTCGGTCTGGTCATGTGTAACGTAAATGAAGGTGGTACCGATTCTCTGATGGATCTTGGTAAGCTCGGTTCTCATGGTTGCACGGAGCTTTGCGTCAAGGTTTGACAGAGGCTCGTCAAGCAGGAACACGGTAGGCTTACGGACGATAGCGCGTCCCAGAGCAACACGCTGCTTCTGACCGCCGGACAGAGCCTTGGGTTTTCTGTCGAGCAGGTGAGTGATGTCCAGAATTCTTGCAGCCTCCTCAACGCGGCGCTTGATCTCCTCCTTGGGAGTCTTGCGCAGCTTGAGTCCGAACGCCATGTTGTCAAACACGGTCATATGCGGATACAGAGCGTAGTTCTGGAACACCATCGCGATGTCACGGTCCTTGGGTGCTACATCGTTGACAAGCTTGTCTCCTATGAACAGCTCGCCCTCGGTGATCTCCTCAAGACCTGCGATCATACGCAGAGTGGTGGTCTTACCGCAGCCGGAAGGTCCGACCAGGATAAGGAATTCCTTGTCCTTGATCTCGAGACAGAAATCCGATACGGCGGTAACGCCGCCGGGATATTTCTTATAAATGTGCTTAAGTGATACGCTTGCCATTATATATCCTCCTTGAAAGGTTGGCTGATTGCGGACTGTCCGCATAATTTGCTACACATATTATAGCAGTTGAGTACCCTAAATTAAAGATGTTTTTTCCCCAAATTTAATTCTATGGCTTTGTGCAAAATGCACTCAATTTTCAAAAATGTTCAAATTTTGCACGAAAATCTCTGCAGTTTTTTCTAATATTATTAGAAATTACAGATTTTTCATAGTCAGACCGATGCGTTTTTTCGCCGCGTCAACGCTTTTGATTTTGACGGTGACAATGTCCCCCACGGACAGAACCTCCGAGGGATGACGGATGAACTTATCGGATATTTCGGACACATGTACCAGACCGTCCTGATGAACGCCAATATCCACAAAAGCGCCGAAATCTATGACATTGCGCACGGTGCCCTTCATTATCATGCCCTCTTCAAGGTCCTCTATCTCAATAACCTTTTCGCGCAGTACGGGCGGCGGCAAAGTGTCGCGCACATCACGCCCCGGCTTTTCAAGCTCGGAGATAATATCCATAAGGGTAGGCTCGCCGATCCCCAGCTTTTCGCAAAGCTCCGGGATACCCGCGTCGCTGCAGCGGCGGCGAAGCTCTTTAAGTCCACCCGCGGCAACATCCGCGTCAGTGTACCCGAACCCGCGGAGCAGCTCTTTTGCGGCACAGTAGCTTTCGGGGTGTACTCCCGTATTGTCCAGTATCTCGCTGCTGTCGGGAACCCGCAGAAATCCTGCGCACTGCTCGTACGCCTTGTCGCCTATGCGGGGCACCTTTTTAAGGTCTGAGCGCCTGGAAAACTCACCGTTTTCGTCGCGGTACTTTACTATATTCTTCGCACTTGCGGGATTTATTCCCGCAATATATGACAAAAGCGAATAGGAAGCGGTATTAAGATCCACACCCACCTTGTTTACGCAGTCCTCCACAACGCCCTCCAGCGCCTCGTCAAGCCTTGCCTGCTTCATATCGTGCTGATACTGACCCACGCCGATGGATTTCGGGTCTATTTTCACAAGCTCCGCCAAAGGATCCTGAAGGCGGCGTGCAATAGATACGGCGCTGCGCTGAGTAACATCAAAGTCCGGAAATTCCTCGGCGCCCAGCTTTGACGCGGAATAAACGGAAGCGCCCGCCTCGCTGACGATTATATATTTTGTGTCGGGACACTCCCTGAGAGTCTCGGCAATAAACATTTCGCTTTCGGCGGAGGCGGTGCCGTTGCCGATAGCCACCACATCCACGCCGTATTTTCTTATAAGGGACAGAACCGTCTTTCGGCTTGCCTCGATTTTTTCGTGGGGTTTTGTGGGATATATAACGGCGGTGTCCAGCACCAGTCCCGTTTTGTCCACCACCGCAAGCTTGCAGCCGGTGCGGTATCCGGGGTCGTAGCCCAGTACCGTCTTGCCCTTCAGGGGAGCCGCCATAAGCAGATTTTTCAGGTTTTCGGAAAACAGCTTTATTGCATCCTCTCCGGCGCTGTCAAACAGGAAAGAGCGGATTTCCCTCTCAATAGAGGGAGCGATAAGCCTGTCGTAGCTGTCGCATACGGCAGAGGCAACATGGCGAAAAGCGGGAGAAGCGGGATTTTTAACGGTACGGCTGAACAGATAGTTAAGTATTATGTCCGCGTCCACCTTAATATCCACTTTAAGCATACCCTCTTTTTCTCCGCGGTTCATGGCGAGAATGCGGTGGGGCGGTACGCTTTTCAACGGCTCGCTGTAATCGTAATACTGCTCGTATACGCTTTCTCCCTCTCCGCACTTTTTGGAAACTATGGTACCGAAGCGCTGAGTCAGACGGCGTATTTCCTTGCGGTAATCGGCGTCGTCGGAAACCTCCTCGGCAATAATATCCCGCGCTCCCTGCAAAGCGTCCTCGGCGCTCTCAACGCCTTTTTCCGCGTCAACAAAGTCAAGCGCCGCCGTCTCGATGTCAGGGTCGTAATCGGGGCGCATTTCAAAAATAAGCTGCGCCAGCGGCTCCAGACCCCGCTCTCTGGCAATGCTTGCGCGGGTGCGCCTTTTGGGACGGTAGGGACGGTATATATCGTCCACCTCGGTAACGGTTGATGCAGCGTCAACGGCGACGCAAAGCTCCTCGGTAAGCTTGCCCTGCGCGTCGATAAGACGCTTGACCTCCTCCTTTTTCTCCTCCAGCTTTCTCAGGTAGTTTAGGCGGTCGCAAAGCTCACGGAGCACGGTGTCGTCAAGACCGCCGGTGACCTCCTTGCGGTATCTGGCAATAAAAGGCACCGTGTTGCCCTCGTCAAGCAGCCCTACCGTGCTTTCAACCTGATTTTGCCGTATGTTCAGTTCTTCCGACAGGGTTTTAATTATGTCCATTTTTCTTTCCTTTTGCTTTATTTGCTCTGTTTGC
>JBJDYY010000214.1:0-5064 GCA_051867715.1 Candidatus Avispirillum sp. | reverse complement strand
TCCTCCCTGCCGCATTTTTTCAAAGCCTCAATAACAAGGGCTCTGTTCTCGGGGCGGCGGTACTGAAGCAGCGCGCGCTGAAGCCGTTTTTCGTGATAGTCGGTGGGGGTATAGATTTCTTTGCCCGTAAAAGGGTCGATGCCCGTATAGTACATAACCGTAGACGCCGTTCCCGGAGTAGGGTAAAAATCCTGCACCTGCTCCGGATTAAGTCCTATCTTTTTCATATACAAAGCAAGCTCCACGGCGTCCTCAAGACGGCTGCCCGGGTGGCTTGACATAAGATAGGGCACTATATACTGCTTCAGCCCGTCCTCTTCGGTCAGCTTGTAGAACTTCTCTCTGAATCGGTCGTAGACCTTTATATCCGGCTTGCCCATAACGGACAGCACATGGGAGGTGCAGTGCTCGGGCGCAACCTTAAGCTGACCGCTGACATGGTCGCGCACAAGCTTGCGGAAGAAAGCGTCGCTTTTGTCGCACAGCATATAGTCAAATCGTATTCCGCTGCGGATAAAGACCTTTTTGACCCCCGGCAGCTCTTCCACTCTTTTCAGAAGCTCAATATACTCGCTGTGATCCGCCTTTAAGTTTTTGCAGGGCGTCGGCACAAGACACTTTCTGTTTTTGCATACTCCGTCTTTGAGCTGCTTTTCGCAGGCGGGATAGCGGAAATTGGCGGTAGGGCCGCCTATATCGTGGATATATCCCTTGAAATCGGGCATTTCCGTAAGCTTTTTCGCTTCCTCCACAACACTTTCAATACTGCGGCTGCGCACGCTTCGCCCCTGATGAAAGGCTATGGCGCAGAAATTGCAGGCGCCGAAGCAGCCCCTGTTGTGGGTTACGGAAAACTTGACCTCCTCAATAGCGGGGATTCCCCCGTCCTTTTCGTACATGGGGTGGTAATCCCTCACAAAAGGCAAAGCATACACCGCGTCAAGCTCCTCCCTTTCAAGAGGAGGCATGGGAGGATTCTGCACCAGCATCCTGTCGCCGTAATATTCCACAACGGCTTTGCCTCTGATGTGGTCGTTGTTTTCGTACTGTATGGCATACGCCTTTGCGTACTTTTCCCTGTACGTTTTCAGCTCGTCGTAGCTGTAACCAGCAGGCTCGCCGTTTTCGTCCTCACCCATGGCGCAGGGAAAATTCAGCTTTTCACCGCGGCGGCACATATATGAGGTGCCGCGCACATCCCGTATCTTTTTCACGGGGACGCCCCGCTGCAGAAGCTGCGCAATGCGCAAAACGGACTTCTCGCCCATTCCGTAGGACAGAATGTCGGCGCGGCTGTCCGCAAGAATGGTGCGGCGCACCTTATTGTCCCAGTAATCGTAATGGGCACAGCGGCGAAGAGACGCTTCAAGCCCTCCGATTATTATAGGCACATCACCGTACGCCTCCCGAATGCGGTTGCAGTAGACAATGACCGCCCTGTCGGGACGGTATCCCATACGCCCTCCCGGGGAATAATAATCGTAGGAGCGCTTTTTCTTTGCCGCCGTATAGTGGCACACCATGGAGTCAATATTTCCGCTTGACACCAGAAAACCCAGCTTCGGTCTGCCGAAACGCTTGAACGCCTCGCAGCTTTTGTAGTCAGGCTGCGGCAGCATTGCCACCAGAAAACCGTTTGCCTCCAGTACGCGGCAAATAAGCGCGGCGCCGAAGGACGGATGATCCACATAAGCGTCGCCGCAGACATATACAAAATCCGGTGTATCCTGTCCTCTCTCCCGCACCTCCTCGGGGGTGACGGGGAGAAACTTTATCTCATTTCCCATATTTTCCTTCACATCTTTTATGTTACTGACTGCTTTGCCTTTACTTCATTATATATCAAGAATATCCCCTTTTTACAGGTAATATTGCCCGAGCACCGTTGCCGCAACGCATTTTCTGCACCGCACTATCCGCGCAGTCTGTGCACCCGGCAAAACTTCCCGAAATCCAAAATCAGACCTTGCCGAAATCCGTAACCCTGCTATCATCAAGATTGTATTTAAGATAATAAGCCGCCCCGTTTCCGTCGGTAAAACTCAGCGTCATAATTCCGTCATCAACCGACACAAGATATGGGTCATATATTTCTTTTATCCCGTAGCTTTGAAGGCTGAGCGCAATTATATGAGGATCGTACAGATAATCTTCGCTGAGAGCAACATCCTCTATTACCGGTAAGAGTTTATCGGCGACTTCGTCTGCCGAGTACACATAGCTGTCAGCCTTTCCGTCCTTTTTCCACTCCGGCGGCTAGTAGTCGATTTTCTCGGATTCCGACAGTTTATGAAACTTAATCTTCGTGTCCTGTTCGTAAAAAAACGATTCCTGAACCTTGGCGGTAAAATGGTTTCTGAAATATATACCTACATGCCAGATTTCAAGCGACGGACATACCATCCATCCGGCGCTTGTCCTTATGTAAACATACGCTTCTTGCACACTATTTGCGGACAAAAACTCAATCGGAATTTTCTCGTCACAGTATTCAATGTAACCGTATCCGCGCCCGTCTTGTGACATTATAAACACCTTGCCGTCCTCAGACATCCACTGTTCACCGTTTCTCGCACTGCTGTCAACGGGCGTGCCGGGCGAGCCACATGAAGACAAACTCAGCAGCATAATAAAGCACACTAAGCAAAAAACACTTCTTTTCATGACTTTCTTCATAACACAACTCCATGAATGATTTTCAAGATACAATGCGTTGCTGCTCCTTGAAAAACCTCGACTCAGTCAATAAAAAACGATTTTAGGGTATTATCCCATTCGGTTGAATAAATCCTCTCAATATTTCCCGTTTCTATATCGGCATAATAGCACTTAGTACGTAATTGCTGTTGATTCTTTCCCAATAATAAATCCCAAAAACTGTCTTTCTGTTCATGAACCATATAACAAATTGAATTGCCGTTCAGATTAAAATCATATCCGCCGAATTCCTCCAGCGCGCCGTTATCTGTTCTGATCGGCATCTGCATGACAATTTCTTCTGATTCCGCGTTTTTTATAATAAGGGTTTTGTCTACTGAAAAATATGATGAACACTTGATATATGAATAGCATCTGCCATCGGGGGAAACTTTATAGTCTACTGCATTATTTTCAAACAAAACACATTCTTTCAGTTCGGTATAATATACAAATAATGATGTTCCCGTATCTGACCGCTCTTCTAAAATCAGATTCTCTCCGTTCGGTGTAACCTCAACCGAAAATATGTCCGAATCTGTATAACATGATATAAATGCTGTTTCCTCCTCCGGATGAATTTCAATAAGCAGTCTTTTTCCGCTGAGTATATCGCTTAAAATATAGACTTTATCACCGAGGCAGCAAAAATCCGAAATGCTGATTTTATCCGAACTGCCTGTTTCATCATAGTACGATAGAATCAGGTAAGATGAAATGTCATAGCCGGAAGCTTTTTGAGAAGCAATATCATATTTGTGAAAAACAGTATTATTATCATCAGACGTCATATATGCGATTGAATCGCCCCCGTCTGTTACTTTAACAATACCTTCAAGCACCTGTTCCTGTATAATACCTTGTTGATTTGTTAAATCTCCTTTCAAATCAACCAAGTAATATGTATTTTCAACATCAGCAGATGAACTGAACAATCCAATTACTCCACATATTATAATTATAACAGCAACAACCAGAATCGGTAATCGCTTATTTGCAGTATTCATTTATATACCTCGCTGTAATCGGTGGAACACTGACAAAAGCCCCTGCCGCAGTTGTGCGCATTTATTCTTCCCCGTCCGTGCCGTCTTTTGCAAGGCGGTAGAATTCCTCTTTTGTCAGCAGCATATTCACCGCCGCAAGCAATGCGTTTGGAGTCATATCCGGCGGCAGGCGCAGTTTATTTGCAAGCGCGTCTCTCTTTTCCCTGCTTTTTTCGTCCCCCGTAAGTCCGCAGACGAAAAAGTCTGTTTTTGTAACAGATTCACCGCCGCGCGCTCCCGTCTTTTCGGTGTTCCCCGCGCCGTCGGAGTCCCCGGGCGCACCCGAAACTTGTTTTGCCGCCTCGGGGTGCCGGGAGACAAAGTCGGAAAAGATAGCGGCAAGCGTCTCCGTATCCGTTCCCTCGACTCCCAGAACGCCCTCGGCAGAGGGCTCTTTTTTGCGTTTTTCCCTGCCCTGCACCCGCGGGGTATATAAATTATATATTTTCTCCGGCGGCACCGCCGACGAAATAAAGCTCCTTATGACCTTGCCCGCTCCGTCGCTGTCCGTCAGCACCACAATGCCGTCCTCTGAAAGCCTGCGTATAAGGGAAAGCCTCTCGCGGTCGCGGAACACGCCGAAGCCCTCCGTAGTGATTACAGGCGCGTCCACAACGGAGGACACTTTAATTTTATCGTATTTCCCCTCCACAAGCACGGGGACGCGCAGCTTTATTTTTTCCACACAGCGCCTCCCGAAGCAGCCTGTACTCTGCGGCGCTTTGAGGGCACGGTGCATACAAGCCTTTCAATGGCGATGTAGTCTTCAAGAGAAGTGCTCTTTATGCTTACATCCGCATCCCGACACCGTCTCACCGCCGCCGCTATCTGCTCCGTGCTTCTGTCCTTAACGGCTTCAAGGTACAAACCTGCGCGGTACGGATGCATTTTCGTCTTTTCCGCCACCGCGTTTTTGTCGCACCCCTCCGCCGCCAGAGCGGATACGGTCAGCATATCGCACAGAACTCTTGACACGGAGCCCAGCACCTTGGGCGCCTCCTCCCTGCGCTGCTTACAGCCCTTCAGTACGGACAGAGCCTTTCGTCTGTCACCGTCCAGCACCGCGTTTGCAAGCGCAAAGCTGTCCTCCTCGTCGTTTGTCCCCGAAACACTTGCCACGGTGTCGGCATCAATCTCCGTCATACCGTTGGCAAGAGCGTACGCCGCCAATTTATCCAGTTCTCCCGACAAAGCGTACATATTCCTGCCGATACGGGCGGTAAGCAGACGGGATGCGTCGGCAGCTACGGTAAGCTTGTCCTTTGCAAGCCTGCGGGCCATCCATTTTGCAAGTTCAGCAGGACTCTGAGTGGGTATATCC
>JBJDYY010000213.1:0-8979 GCA_051867715.1 Candidatus Avispirillum sp. | reverse complement strand
TAGCCGGGCAGGGAGAGCCCTGCGGGACTGCTGCCGGGACAGCAGTCCCTTCGAAAAGTCCTATCTTCACTTCTTCCAGCTAATAATCAAATCTGAATTCCCGAAAACTAACCCCAAAAGCGTTATCCCACATCAAAGCGGATTATCGTTTCCGCAGATAAGCTCTACAGCTTCTTCCACGGCGTTTTCCTCTCCGTTCCACGCTTCGTTTGCATAGCGGTAATCAAATTTTTTGGCAAAAGCGTCAATGCTGTCGCGCACATCGTCGAGATATTCGCTTTCTTTTTTATAAACCGCCTTGTAAAACTCAGAAAAGTTCTTTGCTTTAAGCTCACTCTTTGCCTCTTTCACAAGACGGGCAAAATGAGCAATGCAAAATCCCGGCTGGGCGTCAAGCTTTTCCTTAAAGCTGTCATCAGCTTCCCACAAAAGCGCCGCGGTCTCCACCATGCGCTCAAAGTTTGCGTCTATGCGGCGGCAGATATAGCAGTCGCAGGACATATCGCCGAGCTGCCTTGCACTGTCTGCACCCGATATGGCGGGCACAAGTCCAGGCTTTTTCATCATATGGTCAATTTCGCTGAGATGGCTCTGAATTATAAGCGACAGAGGGAGACGCTTACCTGCCGAGAGCAGCTTTTTCCAATGGTCGGTGCAAAAGCCCGCTTCGTTGGTCTTCTGCCGCACATCGGGCTCCATCATGGATGCGCCGAGGATTAGCTCCACTTCGTTTGTCTCAAGTTTTTTATACAGACGGCAGAAAGGACAGCCCAGACTTTTGTCGTTTCTGCATTCGTCAAAGGTTTCGTTTACCGGTATGGTATATATCTGTTCCATATAATAATTCCCCTGTTTTTTCCAAGCGCCGTAAAACGGCGCCTGTATTCTCTTTATAACTGCATTATACTACATTTTTCGGAGGCGGTCAATATGAAAAAGGCATATATAAAAGACGAGGACGGCGGCTGGCTTAGAGTCGGCGGCACCGACGGCTTCAGCGTTTTCCGCACCTTTGACTGCGGTCAGTGTTTCCGTTTCGACCCCGCCATGAATCCCACCTTTGAAAATGAGGTGGAGGGCGTTGCTATGGGAAAATATGTTCGGTTTGCGGATTCAGGCCAGGGGGATCTTATGATAAAGAGCTCCGCCGCTGATTTTGAAAATATCTGGAGAAATTATCTTGATATGGATACGGATTACGCCGCCGCAGACAAGATTATTGAAAACGCCGTTGACGGGGCGGGCGGAGAGCATATGCGCCGCGCCGCAGAGGCGTCCCGGGGAATACATATACTGCGGCAGGAGAAGTGGGAGACACTTTGCTCCTTTATTATCTCCCAGAACAACAACATTCCGCGCATAAAAAAGATAATCGCGCAGATGTGCCGCACCTTCGGCGAGGAGATCGAGGGCGGATACGCTTTCCCCACGCCCCGAGCGCTGTGCGAGGCGGGCGAGGACGCGATTTTTGATCTGAAGACAGGATTTCGGGCAAAATATATCTGCGACGCTGCAAGAAAGGTCGAGAGCGGTGAATTGGATCTTGAAAAGGTATCTTCCGCCGAAACCTATGAGGAAGCGGCGCAAATGCTGTGCACAGTGAGCGGCGTGGGACCGAAAGTCGCCGCCTGCACCTTGCTGTTCGGATTTTCCCGACTTGACGCTTTCCCCGTGGATGTATGGATAAAGCGAGTCATTTCACGGCGCTTTCCCGACGGGCTTGACCCCACGGCTTTCGGCAGATGGGCGGGCCTTGCCCAGCAGTATCTGTTCTACTATGAGAGATACATTGCCGATTGACAAAACACCGCCGCCGCGGTATAATCGTTAAAGAAACAATGCGGCGCCGCGCGACGTATTTTATAAAACCGGAGGAATCGGGAATTATGACTCTGAAAAATCAGAAAATACTGATAATAACAGCTTCCGTCATTCTTGTTCTGGCGCTTGCCGCCACGGCTGTGCTTGTGATGGCGGAATGCGGCGTGTTCGATAAAGAAGAAAAAACCGGGGGCGGGGACGGTGTCGTTCATGAGCCGGAGGAGATCGTTTACGATGACGACGGAAATATCAAAAGCCGCATTTATTATGAAAATAACGAATACAGCGGAAGAACGGACTATTACTCCAAGGACAAGACCGATTACGCAATGACCTACGACCGCGACGGCAACGAGATTGCCAGCCGCAAAACGGAGCATAACGCCATGGGCAGCGTGACCCTTGATCAGAAGCGCGAAAACGGCGAGATCACCGAGATAAAGGAATACACCTACTACGAAAACATGACCACGGTGAAAAAGATCGTTACAAAGACTTATGACGAGGGCAGCAACGAGACTGCCGAAAAGCTGTATTATTCGGAGTCCGGCAGCGTTACCAGACGGAGCGAATTTTATAACGGCGAGCTGACAGACGAGATTTACTATGACGAGGCGGGAAATGAAGTTGAGGCTCCCGCGGAGAATACGGATGATTAAGAAAACAGCTTTTATTTCGGCGCTTTTGCTGCTTTGTGTACTGCTTGCGGGCTGCAGCAGTAAGGCGGACGGGGAGACTGCCGAAACATACGCCGACGGGGTACACTACGAATACTCCAAGGGCGGCAACAGCCAGCGCATCACCTCCCGCGGGGTCTGGAAAGACGGGGAGCTTACGGAAAACAGCATTTACGACTACTGGGAGACCGGAAAGCTCAAGTCTATCACTAATTACTCAGGCGACACAAAAACGGAAGAATGGCACTATTCCTATTCGGAAAACGGCACCCTTTCCAGAATGATCCGTATTTTTACCGAGGACGGACAGGAGTGCAGGGACGATTATACCTATAACGAAAACGGAAAGATTGACTCCGTTAAATATTACAGCGGCGGCAGCGAGATAGGCGGAATCAGGTATACCTACAACGAGGACGCAGTCGAGACAAAAGAGGAGCAGTACGACCGCAACGGCGATGTGGTGGCGTATACCGAGTATGAATTTGACGGCGGCATCGTCACAGGCGCCAAAAGCTATCAGTACGGCAGCCTGTCTTCATACTGGGAGTACATCTACAACGACAGCGGAAAGCTGTCCGAGGCGCGCTTCTATAACTATAACGGAACTCTGAAAGCAAGCGAGGAGCATATATACGACGCCTCCGGCAGACAGACCAAAGTCAACAGCTATGACGGCGACGGCAAACTGTACGGCTATACCGAATCCCTTTATGACGATGACGGATTTAACTACCGCGATATATACTACGAAAACGGCAAGCCGAAGTATTGCTGGGACTATACGGAGGACGGTGCGGCGGTTTACAGCGAATACTGACGCAAAAAGGGCAAATATAAACAAATATACTTGATTTTTTGCCTTCGCGGCGCTACAATATAAAAAGAAAAATTTTTATTCGGGAGATATACATTATGGCAACAAAATTCAGAAGGATCGGTGTGCTCACCTCAGGCGGCGACGCACCGGGCATGAATAACGCTATCCGCGCTATTACAAGAGCCGCGCTTTCAAACGGCGTCGAGGTTATCGGCATAAACGGCGGTTACAGCGGTCTTGTAAACGACAATGTAAGACAGCTCAGCGCAAGAGATGTGTCCAACATTGTTACCCGCGGCGGCACTATTCTTTATTCCGACAGATGTCTTGAGTTCAAGACAGAGGAGGGAATGGCAAAGGCTATCGCCACTTGCAAAAAGTACAACATTGACGGCATTATCGCCTGCGGCGGTGACGGCACCTTCCGCGGCGCTACCGATTTGTCCAACAGAGGCATACCCACCATCGGTATTCCCTGTACCATAGACAACGATATTACCTCCACCGACTATGCCATCGGCTACGACACCGCCATGAACACGGTGGTTGAGATGGTAGACAGACTGCGCGACACCTGCGAGAGCCATGCGCGCTGCAATGTAGTTGAGGTCATGGGCAACCACGCGGGCGGAATTGCAATACAGACCGCTATCGCATGCGGCGCAGTTGACTGCGTTATCTCCGAGATGCCCTTTGACGAGGAAGCAATGTATGAGAAGATGAGACGGCTGAAGGCTGACGGCAAGCGCGGATTTATTGTAATCGTTTCCGAGCTTATCCCCGGCTATGCCGATCCCGCATTTGCCAAGAAGATACAGGAAAAGACAGGCATCGAGACCAAGTTTGCCCGTCTTGCTCATGTAGTGCGCGGCGGCAATCCCACTCTGCGCGACAGAGTTGTGGGCGCAAGAATGGGCTCCATGGCGGTTGCGGAGCTTCTGGCAGGCAAGTCCAATGTGGTTATCTGCGAGCAGGAGAATGAGACCGTAGCTGTTGACATCAACTTTGCTCAGACCGCAGACAGACTTTATAAGGGCAAGGCTGACGAAAGCGAGCTTGAGAAGTATTCAAAAGAAGAGCAGGCAGGTATTCTCAGACTTTGCGAGAAGAAGCGTCAGTATTTCAAGGATATGACCGCGCTGCTCAGCGAAATAAGCGGCTGACGGAAAACAGAATAAACAAAAAGGGGCTGAAACGGAATTTTACGTTTCAGCCCTTTGTCATTTTATTTTTGAAAAAGCTTATACGGCTTTTGCCGCGTCTGCTTTTTCATATACGATACTGCCGTCGCGAAGCTCTGCTGTTACGCTGTCCCCCTCACCGATACGGCCGGACAGTATTTCTTCGGAGAGTCCGTCCTCCACGCGGCGGACGATAGCCCGTCTCAGGGGTCTTGCGCCGTAAACGGGATCAAAGCCCTCTTTTGCAAGGAGAGAGGTGACCTCGTCGCTGAAGCTTACGGTAATGCCGCGCTGGGAAATGCGCGCTTTTACCTCGTCAAGCATAAGAGAAGCGATCTTTTTAATATCGTCGTCGCCCAGCTTGTTGAACACGATTATATCGTCTACACGGTTGAGAAACTCCGGACGGAAGGTCTCTTTCAGCGCGTCCATAACATTCTGCTTCATCTTTTCCTCGTCGGCAGCCTTGCTGTTGTCGGCGGAAAATCCCAGACGCTTCGGCTCCAGTATGGAGGAGGCGCCGACATTTGAGGTCATAATGATTATGCAGTTCTTAAAGTCCACGCGCCGCCCCTGTGCGTCGGTAAGAATACCGTCGTCCAGTATCTGCAGGAGAATGTTGAACACATCCGGATGAGCTTTTTCTATCTCGTCGAAAAGTACCACGGAGTAAGGATGGCGTCTTATCTTTTCCGTAAGCTGACCGCCTTCCTCATAGCCCACATATCCCGGAGGGGAGCCGATAAGCTTTGATACGGAGTGCTTCTCCATATATTCGGACATATCCACTCTTATCATTGCATCGGGACTGCCGAACATTACATCGGCAAGCACTTTTGAAAGCTCGGTCTTGCCCACTCCCGTGGGACCAAGGAAGATGAAGGAGCCTACGGGTCTCTTGGGGTCTTTAAGTCCCGTGCGTCCGCGGCGGATAGCTTTTGCCACGGCGTCAACGGCCTCGTCCTGACCGATGACTCTTTCTTTAAGAATCTTGTCAAGGTTCAGAAGCCTCTGGCTTTCCTCTGCCGCCAGCTTTTTGACCGGGATACCTGTCCATGCGGTTACGATGTCCTCGATATCTCCGGCGCGCACCACAGTCTCTCCCTTGTCGGGGGAAGACGCCTTTGCGTTCTTTATCTGCTCCTGAAGCTCTTTTTCCGTATCTCTTACGGAGGCCGCTTTCTCGTAATCCTCCCCAAGAATTGCCTCTTCCTTTTCGGCACGGACATTTTTCAGCTTTTCTTCAAGCGCTTTTACCTCGTCGGAGGGGGTGTAGCCCTGAATGTGCAGTTTTGACGCCGCCTCATCCACAAGGTCTATGGCTTTGTCGGGAAGAAAACGGTCGCCTATATACCTTACGGAAAGCGCCACAGCCGCCTCTATTGCCTCGTCGGAGATTTTCAGCTTGTGATGAGCCTCGTACTTATCTCTCAGACCGTACAGTATCTGAACAGCCTCCTCGGGGGTAGGCTCGCCCACCATTACGGACTGGAAACGGCGCTCAAGGGCAGCGTCCTTTTCGATATATTTGCGGTATTCCTCAATAGTGGTTGCGCCGATAAGCTGCATGGTGCCGCGGGCAAGAGCAGGCTTTATAATATTGGCTGCGTCAACGGCGCCCTCGGCTCCGCCTGCTCCGATTATGGTGTGAATTTCGTCAACGAACAGGATTATGCGGGGATTCTTTGCAACCTCCTCCATAACGCCCTTCATTCTTTCCTCAAATTCGCCGCGGTACTTTGCTCCCGCTATCATGGAAGAAATATCAAGTGTGACAATAATGCTGTCGCGCAGATTTTCCGGGACGGTGCCGTCGGCTATACGCTGGGCAAGTCCCTCCACAACGGCGGTTTTGCCCACGCCCGGTTCACCTATGAGACAGGGATTGTTTTTGGTGCGCCTTGACAGTATCTGCACAACACGCTCCGTTTCCTTTTCCCTGCCGATTATGGGGTCTATCCTGCCGTCCTTTGCGGCGCGCACAAGATCGGTGCCGTATTTTGACAAAGTGGGACAGCCGGCGATGTTTTCGTTTCTTTCCTTGCCTGAGGATTTGGAGGCGGCGGGATCGTCCGGATTTCTCATGTCTCCGAAATATTCGGAAAGGTCGCTGCGTATTTCGGCGGCGGAGGCGTTCTGAGCCCTCAGCATTTTATTGGCAAAGCAGTCCTCCTCGCTGACGATAGCCAGCAGCAGGTGCTCCGTGCCTATATAATTGTGACCGAGGCGGGCGGAGGCGTAGGCGCTTTCCTCAATGACTTTCTTTGTCATGGGGGTCATATCCGCGCCGGATACATCGGAGGGAGCCCCCACTCCTACCGAGGAGGAAATAAGCTCTCTCGTGGTGTCGGCGTCAACGCCGCGGTCGGAAAGTATTCGGTAGGCAATGGAATCGGTCACGGACAGAAGTCCCAGAAGCAGATGCTCCGTACCTACATAGGTGTGACCCAGTTCCCTTGCTTCTTCAAGCGCATTGTTAAGCGCAATTTTAGCTTTTTCGGTAAATCTCTGGTTCATAATATATACCGTTCCTTTCGTATGGAATAAAGCTTGGAGTCTGCGCCCACGGCGCGCCGCTTTACTTTGCAGCGCGTACCTTTTCGGCGCGCAGACGGTCCCGCTCGGCGGGGCTGAGCTCCTTGCCCGCCTGTGCCGACAGGGTGGCGGGAAGTGTGTCTATAAGCAGAGAGTCAAGCTGCACAAGCGTCATATCGGTAATGTAGCCGAGGCAAATGCCCAGACGCACATCGGAATACAGACGGTACATTTCCTCACTGTTAAGGGCATAAGCGTATTTCATAGTGCCGTATGCTCTCATTATACGATCCCTGAGAGCTTCGCCGCTTCTTTTATCAAGCTCACTGCGAAGCCTTTGCTCCGTTTCGGCGATCTTTGCGGTGGTCTCTTTCAGGTTATCGAGGATTTCCTCCTCTGTCATACCGAGAGAGGTACAGTTGGAGAACTGGTACAGGCTGCCTTTGGCTGTACTGCCCTCGCCGGTCACGCCTCTGACGGTAAGACCGAGGGCTGAAAGCTGATGGCTCAGTCCGCGAATCCGTCCCGTAAGGGTAAGAGCGGGCAAAAACATCATAACGGAGGCTCTCATGCCGGTGCCAAGATTTGTGGGGCAGTGGGTAAGGTAGCCGAGAGTGTCATCGTATGCTATCTTTTCCGCCGCGTCGATTTTGTCGTCCGCCTCGCAGCACGCTTTGTACGCGCCGTCCAGATCAAGTCCGGCTCTGATGGACTGTATGCGCAGGTGATCCTCCTCGCATATCATTACGACTACGCCCTCACCTTGATTTTCTACAATTGCAGAAGGAGTCTTCTTCTCAGCCATTTCGGGGCTTACAAGGTGCTTGTCCACCATGGAATATTTCTGATTTTCGTCAAGTGTAGAAAAATCTGTAAATGTATATGCGGGATCGCTGCAAAGATCCTTTTTGACTTTTTCGATTATTTCTGAGGCTCCCGTTTTGTCAAGACGGGGCTCGAAAGGGTAGTCGGCAAAGTTTCTTGCCAGACGCACTCTTGAGGAAACATACACATTTCGCTCGGCGTTTTTATCTTCATACCAATACATAACCGTATCCTCCGTTCTTCAAATCATCTTTGATTTGCTTTACTGCGCACGCAGGTCTCGGATCTTGTCTCGGAGCACTGCGGCGTCTTCGTATTTTTCTTCGCTTATAGCCTTTTTAAGCTGCTTTTCAAGGCTGGCAAGCTCGTTTTCACGGCTCTTTTTGGCTCTCAGCTTTGAGGGCGCTCTGCCGCGGTGCGTTGCGGATCCGTGCAGACGGCCGAGCGTTGGGGCAAGCTCTTCTCTGAACACGGAGTAGCATACGGGACATCCCGCCTTGCCCTCGTTGCACAGCTCGTCGAAGGTTGCTCCGCAAAGGGTGCATTTCTTTGCGCTGCGCTTTGTTTTTTCGGGAAGCGCGTCGCTGAACAGGCTGCCCAGAAGTCCGCCGCCAAAAATGTCGGGGATGTCAAAGTTAAACATATTTGACATATCGGGCATTTCAAACATATTGAACAGGGAGCCGTTTTTCTTCTCAAGCTCCGCCGCACAGTCGGGGCAGAGCGCATACTTTGTTTCCTTGCCGTTTACCACTTCGCGGTAAAATACGGTTGCTTCGTTTTTCTTACAGTTGGTGCATTTCATAATTATATACTTCCTTTCTCGGTTGTTGTCTTGTTTTTGTTTTGCAGGCTGCTTATTTTATGCTAACTCATAAGCGCCATAAGAACTTGCCGCATTATGTCGGCGCGTACCATATTTCTTCCCTCCGGCGGTCGGATACGGTCCAGAGAGGCGCCGGAAACGGAGCTTTTGATGATTCTCGCCTCTTTCTGACTTATAACTCCGTTGTCGCACAGGTTGCGGATATATGCCTCCGCTTCCGCCTCGCTGAGACTGTCTCCTACGGCGTAGAAGAAGTGGGTCAGGTACTGATCCCTTGTCATGGGCACTCGGACT
>JBJDYY010000212.1:0-9111 GCA_051867715.1 Candidatus Avispirillum sp. | reverse complement strand
CCCTGTCTGCGTCAAGCCACATAATCAGGGGAAGCACGCCTCTTTCCTCCGAGGTGTGCAGGGAACCGTCACTTTTGCAAACGGCACAGCGCACATGTCCGCGCAGCGCGTATCTTGCCTCGGTAAGTCTGTCATCTTTCATCGTCAAACTGCCTCACAACTACTGTATATTTTGATTCCCACGCTTCTTTTATCAGCGCGGGTCGGTCAAGCTTTTCCTCCTGAGCCATAACCTTTTCAAGCTCGGGACGCGTTCTGGGATGCCGCGGGGTAAACACGGTGCAGCAGTCCTCGTAAGGGAGAATGGAAGTGTCAAAGGTGCCTATATTTCTTGCGCGCTCCACTATTTCTTCCTTGTCAAGTCCTATGCAGGGGCGTAGCACGGGCAGCGAGGACACCGGGTCGGTGACTCCGATTGCCGACATGGTCTGACTTGCCACCTGACCGAGACTCTCACCCGTAATAAGGCACTGACAGCCGGCTTCGTGTGCGGTCATATCGGCAAGCTCCATCATAAAGCGGCGCAGCAGCAGGGTGAAATAATCCTCGTCGCACTTATCCCTCAGCTCCTCCTGAATATGGGTGAGAGATATAATATGCACGCGGATTCTTGAGCAGTACTCGCACATTTCCTTGGCAAGCTGAAGCACCTTTTCCCTTGCCCGCTCGCTGGTATAGGGAAAGCTTTCAAAATGGAGAGCGTCAATGTAAAGTCCCCGCTTTGCCATCATACAGCCCGCAACGGGGCTGTCGATGCCGCCTGACAGAAGCAGAAGTCCCCGACCGCCGCTTCCCAGAGGAATTCCGCCGGCGCCCCTTTCCTGTCCGGCGTGTATATACGCCTTGTCGCGTATTTCCACGCGCACCGTAATGTCGGGCTCTGTAAGGTCAACCTTTACGGCGCCGTGCATGGCTTCCAGAACGGCGCCGCCCACCTCTGCGGCGATTTCGGGACTTTTCAGGGGGAAGTTTTTATCGCTTCTCTTTGCCTCACAGCGGAATTTTTTCGCGCCTGCAAGACGGGGAGGAATATACTGCGCCGCCACGGCGCATATGGTATCCATATCCTTTTCGCAAACCGCCGCACGGGTTACGCAGGCAAAGCCGAACACCTTTTTCACCTGCTCGTACATCTCGTCGATGTCGCAGAACTGCGCGCCCTCCTCAGACTCCACATATACGGTGGACTGGGCGTATCTGACGGTAAAGCCGCCCACATGGCGGGCTCTCCGCTTGACTTCCTTCAGCAGTATGGATTCAAAGGTGGATTTGTTGGCGCCCTTGAGAATTATTTCTCCGTACTTGCAGAGAATTACTTCCTTTATCATTAGAACAGTTCCTTTCCGGCCGCATTTTTGCAGATTGTATTATAAACAACGGTAATTATTTTTCGCTGAGAGCGGGAGGGCAAAGCATGTATCCCTTCCCGCGCACGCTGACAACCGCTCCGTCTCCCGCAAGGGGAGAGAGCTTTTTCCTCAGATACGATATATAAACTCCGCAGGCGGTGCCGCCGACCTCCCCGTCCCACAGCCGCCGCTCGATCTCCTCACGGCTGACAGGCTCTCCGAGCCTTTCTCCGAGGAGGGTGAACAGCTCAAATTCCGTTTTTGTAAGCGCCGCCTCAAGAGTGCCGACGGAAACTACGCGCCTTGTGCTGTCCGCCTTGTAGCCACCGGGCATATGGCGCACCGTCTTTTCCGTAAGCGACTGCGCCGCGCCGATAAGCAGGGAAATATCAAGGGGGCGGGACAGATATATGCGCTCCGAGCGGCTGTCTGTACTGCTTTTATCGCGCTTTGCCGCACCGTTTTCCGTGTCTGTGCCGATTATATCCGCACCGCTCTCCGTGTCCGCACTGTCTTTGTCTGCACTGCCTTTGACCGTGCCGCTCTCGTCCTTGTTTTCCTGCGAAACGCCGCCGGGCTTTCCTATAATTATACCGGGTCCCCGGAAAGCGGGAGGCTCCCCCTCTGTGCATACCACTGTAAAGGAGGCGTCTTTATCCGTCAGAGTAAAACGGGGAGACAGCACGCGCCGTATCATTTCCCGCATAACGGGGCTGTCGCAAATCACGCGGACGCTCTCTGTGCCCGCTCCGTCATTAAACAGCAAATTATCCATACACATATAATAACCAAAACCGTTCCTTTTGTCAATGATTTTGAGGTGTATGCAATGGTTTTTCTGCTTGTAATGTTTACGGCTGCGGCATTTCTAAACGGAGCCACAGACGCCGCAAATTCCGTAACCGGCGCCGTGTCCTCCGGCGTAATGCGCCCTTTGCCTGCCTGCGCCCTTGCGGCCGCCGCTCAGGCGGCGGGCGGCGCCGTGTTTTCTCTGGCTTTTCCCACAGTCACGGACTCGGTTTCCCGTCTTGCGGCTTTGCCTGAAAACGGAGATATTCGTCTTCGGGTGTGCGCCGTGACCCTGTTGACAGTGGCGCTGTGGGCATCGGCTGCATGGGCGGCGGGACTTCCCACAAGCGAGAGCCACGGACTTATGGCAGCTCTTTCCGGCTGCGCCGCTGCGTCCGGAGGCAGTATTGACAAGAACTCGTGGCTTGTGGTGGCGCTGGGACTTGTGCTGTCGGTTGCGGGCGGCGCCCTTGCCCTGCCGGCGCTTCGCCTTTTTTCTCACGCAGGGAAAAACATACGCCTGCAAAGCCGCTTTTGCATAGGCTGTCTGTGCGCTTCCGCGTTTCTCCACGGCGCGCAGGACGGACAGAAATTTGTGTCCCTTGCTGTTATGTGCAATATAACGGACAGCCGCTTTGCCGCAGTGGCGGTCTGTGCCGCGGCAATGGCGGCGGGCACCTTGTGCGGGGGCGGCAGGATAGTAAGAAAAATGGGCAGGGAAATGACCGATACAGACCTGTATACTTCCTGCTGTGCAGACGCGGGAAGCGCCGCCGCCCTCACTCTTCTTACCGTTTTCGGCGTGCCTGTCAGTACCACCCATGTCAGAATGTCGGCGCTGACATTTGCGGCGGCGGGAAAAGGAAAGAGGATTGACCGCAAGGTGCTGCTGTCACTTGCCTTCGCCTGGGTGACAACCTTTCCCGCCTGCTTCTTCTTGGCAAAGTATCTTTGGATCGGGTGGGATTTTGTTGCAAATTGTGCATAGTACACAAAAACGGCTTTTTGAATTCTACGATTTGAAAAACAAATGCTGTTGCATACTGCACGAAACAGTAGTATAATAATTATAATATATTGGCAAATGTGCCAAAAGACAGTATCAAAAGGAGCAAAAAACTATGGCTGATATTACAACCAAAAATTTGAGAAACGTATGCCTGCTGGGACACGGCGGCAGCGGTAAGACGTCTCTTGCAGAAGCTATGCTTTTCTGCGCGGGCGAGATCGACAGAATGGGTAAGGTCACTGACGGAAATACCGTAACCGACTTTGATCCCGAAGAGGTTGCGAGACATTATTCCGTAGCTCTTGCCGCTGCTAACATTTACTATCACGACACAAAAATCAATATTCTTGACACTCCCGGATACCCCGACTTCGTGGGCGAGGAGCTTCAGGGCATCAGAGCCGCCGACGCCGCCGTTATTATGGTGGACGGCAAGGGCGGCGTTGAGGTCGGCACCGAGCTTGCGTGGGAATATGTTGACCGTCAGGGACTGCCCCGCGTCTTCTTCGTCAATAAGTGCGACGACGCCGAGGCGAATTACGACAGAGTTCTTACCGAGCTGAAAGAAAAGTTCGGTATCAGGGTGTGCCCCGCTATGGTGCCCGTTGACCATAACGGCAAAAAGACTTTTATAAGCCTTGCGGAGCGTATGGCATATACCTTTGACGACAAGGGCAAGCGCACCGAGGCTCCCATGGACGCTGAGCTCAACTCCGTAGTTGACCAGTACATACAGCAGTTCAACGAGGCTATCGCCGAGACCAGCGACGAGCTTATGGAAAAGTTCTTCAATGAGGAAGAAATCACCCGCGACGAGGCTGTAAACGCCCTGCACGAGGGTATCATTTCAGGCGCAATCGTGCCAGTTTACTGCGGCTCCGTTACAAAGCTGTGGGGCGTGCGCACCCTTATGACCGCTATTGCGGACTCTTTCCCCAGAATGACCGCAAAGAAGAACGAGATCGTTATCGAAAACGGCGAGGAGAAGCCTCATGAAATAAAGACCGACGGCGACTGCTCTGTATTCGTATTCAAATCCATGGCGGATCAGTTCGGTAAAATGACCCTGTTCAAGGTCATGAGCGGAACGCTGAAAAAGGATACCGTGCTTACAAACTCCCGTACGGGCGGTACCGAGAAAGCGGCTCATATATATACTCTCAAGGGCAAAAAGCAGACCGAAGTGGATTCTCTTTGCTGCGGAGACATCGGTATGATGTCAAAGCTCAGCGATACCAACACCAACGATACTCTGTATGTAGGCGCGCCCGTGGCGTATAAGCCCACCGTGTTCCCTCATCCTTATATGAAAAAGGCGGTTTCTGCCGAGGCAAAGGGCGACGAGGACAAAATATCCACCGGTATTGCAAGGCTTCTTGACGAGGATCCCACTCTCAGCTATGAAAACAATTCCGAGACCCATCAGCTTACTCTTTCCGGTATTTCCGACATTCATCTTGATGTGGTAAAATCAAAGCTGAAAAACCGCTACGGCACGAAAATAGTGTACGGCGAGCCGAGAATAGCTTACCGCGAGACTATTAAAAAGAGCGTGTCCGTGGAAGGCAAGCATAAAAAGCAGTCCGGCGGCAGCGGACAGTACGGTCATGTAAAGATCACCTTCTCCCACGGCGACGAAGAGGGACTTACATTTACACAGTCCGTTGTGGGCGGCACCGTGCCTAAGGGCTTCTACCCCGCAGTTGAAAAGGGACTTCTGGAAGCTATGCAGAAGGGCGTTCTGGCAGGTTATCCCGTTGTTAACCTGAAAGCCGACCTGTTCGACGGCTCTTACCACCCCGTTGACTCCAACGAAATCTCCTTCAAGCTTGCCGCAAAGCTTGCATATAAGGCAGGTCTGCCCCAGGCAAACCCCGTCCTGCTTGAGCCCGTAGGCGAGCTTAAGGTATCTGTGCCCGAGAGTATGGTGGGCGATGTTATGGGCGATCTCAATAAGCGCCGCGGCAGAGTTATGGGTATGAATCCCGACGAAAAGCGCAAGGGATATACTATCGTTGAGGCTGAGGCTCCCGAGGCTGAAATGATGGATTATACTATCGTTCTGCGCGCTATGACTCAGGGACGCGGACAGTTTGAGTTTAACTTTGTCCGTTACGAGGAAGTACCCTCCAACGAAGCCCAGAAGATCATCGCTGCTGCAAAGCTTGAGGATGACGAGGACTGACATTTACAATAAAACACAAAACAAACGGTACGGCTCCGAAAGAGCCGTACCGCTTTTGCCGTTTTGTTTTTTCTCTTAAAATACCATCTGACAAGTATACCGCCTCTGTATTTAATGTACATAAAACTTGCAAGTGATTCAAGTGTTATTCTGTACTGCGTACAGAGATTTATTTTTTCTGCGAAAAAGTTTTATTGAAACCTTACGGTTTCAGTGGTATTTTATTCGCCGCCAAAGCTGTGCGAAGCACAATATAACTATGCGCAGCATAATAAAACTGCGAAGCAATATCACTCGCCGTAAGGCGAATAAAACTGCCGAGTGTCCTTTTGGACACTCGGCAAATACGGCGCTTTTTTGTTTGCCGCGCTTTTACGGCAAACTTCTGCTATATTAACTCAACCCCGTCTCCTATCACGATACCCTCCAAGCGCGAATTCACCTGATTGCGTGCTATTGACGCCTTGCGGGTATTGTTTATAATCACGGCATGGTCTGCGTCGGGGCAGTCGATAATGTTGTCTTCTATCGTCACAAGTCCGTGGGAAAGGGTCTTGCGTTCGGGAGCTTCCATATACACATGAACGCCGCCGCATTTTTTTGTCAGCCTTGCGCAGTTTATAAATCTGCAGCGCCTGACGGTCACATCCGCGGTTGATATGCCCTCGTGCCATGAGGCTTCCGCGGCTATTTTGACGGCGCTTTCAAAAACATCGGAAAACACGCAGTTTTCCACAAGTGCGCGGCGGCATTTTATTAAAACGGAGCGGGCAAAGTGGTTTCTTGCGCTGCAGTTGACATATTCCAGTTCGGGTACCTCGTCAGTATCGGCTAAAAAGAAGGCTTCGGCGTTTTGCGGCAGCGGACGGTCAAGCTCCACATAGCAGCAATACTCACCGAAATCGGGAGTCACCGATACCGCGCGGTATTTTTCCAAAGGGTTAAGCGTGGATTTTTCCGTCAACTCAAGCGTGTCGCCGACCATGGGATAAACGAGAGACTGTGCATGGGTTCCCGTGGGCGCTTTTACCGACAGCCTGACTTCCCTGCCGCTGTGGCTGTCAACTGTATAGTAATAAGTGTGAACATTGATGGAATCATCGCCCTGCCCGTCAAATTCGCAGCCGTCAAGCCGCAGTTTTCCCCGACAGGCGGAAAAATGGGTAGCGTCCGTGTTGGTGGATAAATGCTCACCGCAGGAGGGAACCACCCGCAGACGCTCGATGAGAATATCTTTTGCACGCTGAGTCGTGATGCCCATTCCGGGGGCGCTGTGTACCGTCAGATCGCGAAGCACGGTGTTTTCGGCGTTTTCAATGAGAACGGCGGGACGGGAGTGAAAGGTATGACACAGATACAGTTCATTTCCTACTGAATTTTTCATTTCAGTGCCGCAGTCAAACCCGATGTGAAGCGGATCGGAAAAGTGCATTTCGCCGAGGGGCGCGGGAGGGTCAAAGCGGCCGGATGAATAATTATACACAACATGGCGAGGGTAAGGGGTGAGTGGAGTAACGGGAGCGCAAAGCTCCACATCTATGTAACCGCAGCCGCCGTTTTCCCTGTACGATGTGATAATTCCTTTTGTATAAGGCTTGCGGACATGATCCACGGTAAACCCGCATATTTCCACATCGCGGCAGTTGCGGACGGAAATCGGCTCCATAAAGCCGTCTATCATAAGCGTTGCACCGTACGCCTCCACCCGGCTGCCCGTATGTCCCGCAAAATCAAGCCCGCGGTCATACTCATATTTCGGGTTGAACATTATTTTTTCGGGGTCGTATCCGAAATCGCCGTTCATCACGCTTCTTTGTGCCCATACGGCGCGCTCCGATGTGATGGTGTATACCCCCGGCTCCACATATAAGGTGGTGTTCGGATGCTCCCTCATATATTCAAGCGCCGCGGCAAAACGGCAGCGGTCATCCGTGCCAGGATAGTCTGACAGACGGATTTCGTTCATATAGATACCTCTCATATTACGACTATTACGGCGTTTATAAATGCCGAAGTTACCGGCAGCAGCGTCGTGAATGTGTGCGGCTGTGTCGCTGTCAGTATTATAGCAAAGTCTGAATACGGAAATCAAGTGTAATGACGGCGCACTGCAGAAAAACTTACGGGAGGATATATTTTTGTATATTTGCATATAAAGAATAATGTAAAAAGATTGTATTCCGACATATTTCGTGATATAATTACAAAGAATGTGCAAATCAGAATTTCCTGTATTATAACGGGTAAAAAACGGTAAAGGAAATAATAATATGAAACGCGAGCTTGGTTTCGGTCGCTGCGGACTTGCATGCTGCCTTTGCTCCGAAAATTCCAATTGCATCGGATGCCGCTCCGATGGGTGTCCCGGTAAAGAGTGGTGTGAAAACAGAAAATGCTCCGTGGAAAAGGGCGTTTCCTCATGTGCCGATTGCGGTGCTGAGTGCGGCAAAGGGCTCCTCGGCAAAATAAAGCCTCTCGGCTTTACAATGTTTATAAGGCGCTACGGTGAGGAAAAGTTGCTTGACTGCCTTGAGGAAAACGAGAAAAACGGTGTTGTATATCACCGGGAGGGAATCGCAGGCGACTACGACGGCTTTGATGACCCGGAAAAGCTGATAGATTTTATCCTAACAGGCAAAAAAACCGAAGCGGATTCTTAATCTGCGCCGACGGGAAATACTTATGCAAAAAAACGGAGGACAAAAAGGCTTGCGGCGTCCGGAAAAGATGCGGGAAAAGCCTGCGCTGTCCTGCAACTTGCTATGCTTTGCCTTATCGGGATGGGTCATATCAATAAAGGCAATACCGATATGAAAAATCAGCATAGCGCATTGAGCCGATTTATGCTATAATGTATTCAGATAACTGTAAAATTACAGCCTTTCCCGCATAAATACGGATACGAGGTGAACAAAATGGGATTTTTCAAAAGTCGCGACGACAGCATACCGGAGATCCCCCTGCTCAGAGAGGGTGCAAGCCTTGACGAGGTGACAGCCGCCGTGAACGCTCTTATTGAAAACCAGAACGAAATAATCCGACAGGTAAATGAAGCCAAAGGCCTCAGCGGCGCGGCTTTTATGCAAAGCCTGACCGATTGGGACGACTGAGTGCGGGCGTGTCCCGCATGACCGCAGTTTCGGAACGGTGCAATATTTAACCAGCTAAACAATTAAGAGATATAAAAAGGAAGGTACATTATGAACAAAATCTCTATTATCGGAACCGGAAGCGTTGGCTCTACCATCGCTTACACCCTTGCTGTTATGGGGCTTGCCTCCGAGATCGTTATGATCGACATCAACAGCGAGAAGGCTCTCGGAGAAGCGCTTGACATCAGACAGGGCACTCCCTTCTGCGCTCCCTGCTCCGTATACGCGGGAGACTACCGCGACGCAGAGGATTCCGATATCGTGATCCTCACTTCCGGCGTTGCGAGAAAGCCCGGTCAGACAAGACTTGAGCTTGCGCAGATCAATGTAAACATCACAAAATCAATTATCCCCGAAATCACCAAGTATGCTCCCGATGCTTCCTACATCATCGTCAGCAACCCGGTGGATATACTTACATATACTTTCTACAAGCTGTCGGGCATTCCCGAAAACCGCATAATCGGCTCCGGCACCATTCTTGACACGGCGCGTCTGCGCTCCAGACTGTCCGAGTATTACAACATCAGCCAGAGCAACGTGCATGCCTATGTTTTCGGTGAGCACGGCGACTCCTCCTTTGTGCCCTGGTCTCTTGCCAATATTTCCAATGTTCCCATCAAAGAC
>JBJDYY010000211.1:0-9111 GCA_051867715.1 Candidatus Avispirillum sp. | reverse complement strand
CTTGCCTTCTGTGAGTAACTTCAAATCTGCTATCGACACGCTCATTAGCGTTGCTTTACTTTTACCGCGAAACTTGAAGCATAGGCTAACGGGACAAGCTCCCTACACTTAGTCGAATGTGTTATGACCTTGCAACGCAACGCTCTGCAATTCTGACCTGTCAAGAGAAGAGGAGAGATTCTAAAGAGAGGAGACCCAGTGACACTCATTTTATACGACCTTTCTGACGCATCCAGCTCACGGAATGTTTCAATCCTTCTATTGTTTTCGTTTCCAATACCACACGGCATTTTCGGTCTTCTGCCAAATGCAGATAATTATCAATATCCAATTCTCCCGCACCGATAGCCAGGTGGTCTTTCTTTCCTAAAGCATCGTGCATATGCATATGGTAAAGACGGTTTTTGTTTTCAATTATATACGGCTCATCAACACCGGCAGAGCCGTGATTGTGCCCTATGTCAAATGTTAAGCCGAATACATCGGATTTGAGCAGAATATTCAGCGCTTCTTTCTGAAATTCGGGAAAACCGGAACAGTTTTCAACGCACATCTTTATATCTGCCTCTCCGATTTCTGTTTCGCACAACAGTCGGAAATCAGCTATACTTTTCAAATATTGCTCGCGATACTTATCAAAAAGGTACAACTTTTTATCCGGGAGAGTAAAATACGGGCCGCGAGACAGATGCATGTTTATGACGGAAACACTGAGTTTTTTTGCCAAAGCAATTGTTTCTGCTGCCGTGCGCCGGTATCCTTCCGCAATATAAGGATTAAAATCGCTGATATTGAGGTTATCATCCAAATGAATTGTATAAAATATCCCGTACTTATTTGCGACTTCATTGAAGTGTGAGACATTTATATTTGACAGCTGGTACTGGGGCAGATTCATGTTAAGTTCTATAAAATCCAAATTGAGATCCTTGCAAAGATCCGCACACTCTTCAAGAGTGTTTGTTTCTATCAAGGTCGGCATTCCAAACTGCATTTTTACACCTCGGTTCTTTTTAATGCTATCTCCAAAACATCCGCAAAGCGCTGT
Source organism: Candidatus Avispirillum sp. (assembly GCA_051867715.1). GTDB lineage: Bacteria > Bacillota > Clostridia > Oscillospirales > CAG-272 > Avispirillum. The sequence goes on along the minus strand of JBJDYY010000211.1, from coordinate 8,063 downwards.
ATCGGCTTTTGCGATTATCTTGCCGGTGTGAAGCCTGTATACAGTGAAAAAAGCTGCGGCTGGATATCCGGATATGTAAGATTTTGGGGCATCACATCAAAGAATTTGATTTCTCCGATTTCGCTGTTTTCGGGAAGTGCTCCAAGCTTACTTATATTTGCAAAAAACAGCATACCGAAAGACTCATCGCCGTCTTTTTCGACGCGGTAGGCGGATACTGCCCGAATGTCCGCGTCTGTTGCGCCTGTTTCCTCCCACAGCTCTCTGCGGGCGGTGTCTTCAATACTTTCGCCGGGCTCCCGATGACCGCCGGGAATCTCCCATGTACTGCGCTGTTTATGACGGCAAAACACCCATTTGTCCTCACAGCGGGCGGCAATAACCGCAAATATCAGTTTTTCGTCCGCTGTCTCGCAGGGACTGAGAAATGTGACCTTTGTCATATGCTCTCCTTTTGCTTTCAGTCAAAATCAATCCCGCACTGACCCGACAGTCCGACGCCCTCGGCAAGATTTATTATCCGCAGACCCTTCGCGGCGGCGTATTTTACCGTATAGGCACTGCCTCCGCGCCGCCCGTCGCAGTACGCCACGCACACGCTTGAATTGTCCGCCATCCAGCGGTTGCGTCGGTGCATACAGTCGGGGGTATAAAAATCCGTCACATAGTGAACGCCGTCCGACATACCTAGGATTTTTTTGTACCGCGCCAGATCTTCTATATCATTCCACTTTACGGTCTGATCCCGGCAGGGCAGCGCCAGTATGAGGCGCACATTCGTAAACCTCTCCTTAAGCTGAAGCACGCATTCCGCCGCCTCTGTATCGAAGCCTACGGCTCCGCCGCAGATAAAGGTGTCGCAGCCTTCCAGTATCAGCTCTGTCACGGTGCAGTACAGGCGCGCGGAAAGCTCCGCCATAGCATCCTTTGCTATATGGCGGTGTCCCGTAAAGCAAACGCATTTGCTCCTGTCCGTATTCACGCCCACATCCATGTCCACGGTGTCACTCCTGCTATACTTATTTCAGCTTCTGCTGACTCTGCCAGACATTCATGACCAGGCTGTGAGGCAGAAGCTTTGTGAGAATTCCCTGAGCAATTGCCTTGAAGCCGTAACGGCTCATGTCCCGCCCTTTGAGAGCGTCGCGCCATGCACGTTCAACTATCTGCTCCGGGGTATACATGGCAACATATTTCTTGACAACGGTGCCGCCGTTTTTGTCCGTCACCACGGAGCGGTTGAAAAATTCTGTTTTTGTCCAGAAAGGACAGACGGCGCAGACAAAAACTCCGCTTTTTTTCACTTCTCTTGCAAGTGCTCTGGAATAGCTGAGCACAAAGGCTTTAGACGCCGCGTAAACATTTATATACGGAATAGGCTGATAGGCTGCTACGGAGGCAATGTTGATTATATGCCCGCCCTTTTTCATATAAGGCAGGGAAAGCTGACACATTGCCATAAGCGCCTGACAGTTAAGGTCTACCATATTAAGGTTTTCCGAAAGGGGAACATCCGTCGTGGCACAGAATTTACCGAAGCCGCTGCAGTTTATAAGAACTCCCACCTCCGGCTGCTCGCTTTCAAGCAAGGCGGCGTATGTATCAAAGCTTGCGCGGTCCGTAAGGTCAAGCGCCAGAGCTCTTACGGGAAAGGGCACCTCGTCCTTCAGCGCTTCAAGTCTGTCGGGGCGGCGCGCTATGACCCATACTTCATCAAAGCTCCCCGCACGCTCAACTGTCTCGGCAAACCGTTTTCCTATACCTCCTGAGGCGCCAGTTATCACCGCTATTTTCTTTGCCATTTTTCTTATCCGTCCTCTCAATCCGAGCCTTGCGGCACAAATATATTCTAACATCTATATAATAACAACAGAAAGGCGCTTTGTCAACCGCCGCGACGCTTCGGGGAGACGGGCATATAAATGCGCTGTATAATGATTTTGCCCCGGAATACACCGAAAAAAGAAACAAAAAAAGAAAGGACGGCCTATGACTTGGGAAATTGTTGCCGGCATTATCGCCCTTGTGGGGGCGGGTATTGCCATAGGCAAAATCATCTACGAGCTTTCAAAAACGCTTACAAAGCTGAACTGCTCCGTAGAAATACTTAATTCCACCCTGAATTCCTTTGCAAGCGATAACGACAGGGAGCATGAGGAAATGTTCGCCGGAATCGCAGAGCTGTGGGACAAATGCAGCGAAGTTGAGCGGATTTTGGAGGAATATCGGTCAAAAGAAAAATAAAGAAATCCGGTTTTCAAAAAGGAGGTGAGAAAAGTGAAAAAATGGGGCGAATGTATAAAGCGCGCCCTCAGGACCTTTGCGGAAGCCGCGGCGGCGTATCTTGCGGCACATCTGGTTTACGCCGTGTCCACGGGCGGCGAGGATATTCATGTTCTGCGCACGGCGCTGATGGGACTTGCGGTTTCCTCCGTAGCGGCAGGTCTTGCCGCAGTGCTCAATATGCCGAAAAAAGCGGAAAGCGCCGGGGTCGTTGAGCCGGGCAATGACGCAGGCTCTGCTGCCGGAAAAGCCGACGGTATGGCTGACGGTACTGATGACGGCGAGGTCGGAGGCGAGTCAGACGGCAAAACGGCGGGAGATGTCGGCAAAGACGCCGACAAAAACACCGCCGCAAGCGATGAAAGCGCGGCACAAAAATAATTTTTTTGCAAAAAACTATTGCAATCCCGAATGCGTTATGATATAATTCATACGATGTAATAGTAAGTAGTAGATGGAGAGTGGGTTTTCGCCCACTCTCTGTTTTATGAAAAGCACCCAAGGTGCAAAAAGGCTACCTGAAGAAAGGCTACCTATGGAAAAACAGAAGAAAAACATTGCGGCGTCTGTCCGCGAGCTTATTGAGCCCACCGTGACCTCCCTGGGCTATATGCTGTGGGATGTGGAATATGTCAAAGAGGGCGCGGATATGATACTGCGCATTACAATCGATTCACCCGAGGGCATCGGCATCGAGGACTGCGAAAAGGTGTCCCGCGAGGTAGATCCCATAATCGACGAGGCAGACCCCATTGAGGTGTCCTACCGTCTGGAGGTATCTTCCCCCGGAGTGGAGCGGGTGCTGACCCGCCCGGAGCATTTCGACGCATGTATGGGAGAAACCGTTGAAGTCAAGCTGTATGCGCCCCTTGACGGCAGAAAACAGCTTACCGGCACGCTTTCGGCGGCTGACAGAGACAGCATAACCGTAACGGAAAACGGCTCCGACACCGTGCTTCCCAGAAGCGCCGTGGCAAAGGTGTCCACCGTATTTGAATGGTAATAATCAAATCACTATATACTGAGAAAGGCTGGAAACTGTAAAATGAACGCAGAATTCTTCAACGCCCTTGACCTTCTTGAGCAGACGAAGGGCATTCCGAAGGACTATATGATCGAAAAGGTGGAGGCGGCTCTTATCAGCGCCTTCAAAAAGGAATACGGAAAGTCAAATGTCCGTGTGGTCATCGACCCCGAGAAAAAGGACGTTAAGGTATACGAGTGCAAGGAGATCGTTGAAACCGTGGAGGACCCCGCCACACAGATCTCCCTTGAGGACGCAAAGGCGCAGAACAGGCGCAGCGTACTGGGCGGTATGCTTGAAACAGAGGTCAAGACAAAGGCTTTCGGCAGACTCAGCGCACAGACCGCGAAGCAGGTCATTATACAGGGTATACGCGAGGCCGAGCGCAGCAGTATGATAAGAGAATACGAGAAAAAGCGCGAGGAGGTCATCACCGCGGTAGTTACCAAAACCGCAGATTCCTCCGGCGACATCGTTATCGACACCGGCACAAGCGAGGCGGTTCTCAGCGCAGACGAGCAGATTCCCGGCGAGAGCTTTGAGGTGGGCGACCGCATTAAAGTATTCGTTACCGAAGTGCGCAGAGACAGCCAGTCGGGTCCCGTTGTGACCCTTTCCAGAACTCATCCCAATCTGGTAAAGAGGCTGTTTGAGACGGAAATACCCGAGATTGCGGACGGCATCGTTATGATACACAGCGTTGCAAGAGAAGCGGGCAGCCGCACTAAGATCGCCGTGTATTCAAGAGACGAGAACGTTGACCCCGTGGGAGCCTGCATAGGCGAGAGGGGACGCCGTATCGCCGACATAGTCGACGAGCTGAGAGGCGAAAAGATAGATGTTGTGGAGTATTCCGAAATTACCGAGGACTTTATAGCGGCGGCTCTGTCCCCCGCAGAGGTTCTGAGCGTTGAGATGGAAAGCGACAGAGTCGCCTCCGTGACTGTGGCAAACGATCAGCTTTCTCTTGCTATCGGCAAGGAGGGACAGAACGCCCGTCTTGCCGCAAGACTTACCGGCTGTAAGATAGATATAAAAGGAAGATAAACAATAACAGGCTTCCCGACGGAAGCAGTCAGAAAGGACCGTAAGGTATGGCGGGAAACTCAAAAGCGGCAAAACCGAGAAAAATTCCTATGCGCCGCTGCACGGGCTGCGGCGAATCGTTCCCGAAGAAGGAGCTTATCCGCGTGGTGAGAGGTCCCGACGGCACGGTGTCTCTTGACTTTACCGGCAAAGCGGGCGGACGCGGAGCATATGTGTGCAAAAAGACCGCCTGCTTCAAAAAAGCGAGAAAGCAGAATCGCTTCAAAACGGCGCTGGAGGTAAATATTCCCGACGAAGTGCTCTCGGCACTGGAGGAGGAGATCGCCCTCTGCGAAAAGGAAGAAGCGGAAAAGGCCGCAGCGGAGAGGGCGGACTGAAACCGTGGAAGTTGAAAAAATTCTGAGCTACGCTTCTCTTGCGGCTGCAGGCAGAAACGCAGTTTTCGGCACCGAGCAGGTACTTGGTGAGGTGCGCCGTCGAAAGAGCGGTATATGCGTGCTGCTTTCCTCCGACGCTTCAAAGCGCACGGAAAAGCAGATAGGCGACAAATGCGCCTTTTACGGCACCGTTCTCATAAAGCTTCCGATAGATATGGAAACGCTGGCAAAGCGGTGCGGAAAAGCATCTCCCTGCGCGGCAGTTGCCGTCACCGCACCCTCTCTTGCAAAAGAGATAATAAAAAACGCACAGCAGTAAACAATGTTTTTCAGCAGTAATCTGACAGGAAAGGATCCCCGACGGGGGAAAAGGTAAGACAATATGGCACAAGCCCCGATGTTCCGTATTAACCAGCTTGCAAAGGATCTTGGCATCAAAGCCAAAGATATTATCACAAAGTTGGAGGAGGAGGGACTGGGAACGAAGAAGACCATGACGCTTCTGGAGCCCGACGAATTCAACATGTTCTTTGACGCTTTGACGAAGGAGAACCAGATAACCGATGTTGACGGCTATCTGCACGGCAAAACCAAAATACCGACTGTCAGACCCTCTAAGGCTGCCGCTATAGCTGCGGAAAAGAAAGCGGCACGGGAAAAGGCAGAGGCAGAGGCAAAAGCCGCCGCCGAGGCAAAGGCTAAGGCAGAAGCGGAGGCAAAGGCTAAAGCCGAAGCAGAGGCAAAAGCAAAGGCGGAGGCGGATGCAAGAGCCGCGGCTAAGGACGCAGCTCTTCTCAAGGCCGCAGCAGCCGCACGGGCAAGAGCGGATGCGGAAGCAAAGGCTAAGGCGGACAGCGCCGCCCGTGCAAAGCAGAAAGAGCAGAGAGCAGCTGACAGCCGCACAAGAACCGACGCCGCACGCGCCGAGTTCAAGCGTCAGACTCAGGACTCTCAGACCGCCTCAGGTGCGGCAAAGTCTGCTTCGGACAAGACCGAAAAGAAAGCCGCTGCCGGCGAGGCTGCGGCGCGCCCTGACACCAAAAAGGCGTCTCAGAGCGTAAAGGGCCGTATACAGCAGGCATACGAGCAGAAGACCTCCCGCGTCCAGGGGCAGGACCGGAGCTTCACTCCCGATCAGTCCACTATGGGCAAAAAGAAAGTTCAGGCGCAGGGCAACGAAAGAAAGCGCACAGGAGCCACCAGAGTGGTGGACACCCGATCCGCCTCCGTTGACCTTTCCAAATATGATGAGCGTCTTGACAGCTTCGTTACGGACAACAGAGCGGAAAACGCTTCCAACAAGCAGAAGCTGAAAAAGCAGAATACCAATATGCGCTCCGCAAAAGGACGCAACAAGGAAAGCGCGGCAATGGACAGACTGCGCAAGCAGGAGGCTATGAAGGCAAAACAGCAGCCGCTTAAGGTGTCCATTCCCGACGAGATTTCCGTGGGCGAGCTGGCAAGCCGTCTGAAAGTGACCGCCGCAGAGGTGGTTAAGCGCCTTATGATGATGGGCATGATGGTAACGGTCAACCAGATAATCGACTACGACACCGCATATCTTATTGCCGACGAGCTTGGCGCCGTGGTGTCAAAGGAAGTGGTAGTCACCATTGAGGAAAAGCTGTTCAATGAGGAGCAGGACTCCGAAGAAAACCTGAAAGAGCGTCCTCCCGTCGTATGCGTTATGGGTCATGTCGACCACGGTAAGACCTCTCTGCTTGACGCTATCCGTCACACCAATGTTACAAAGGGCGAGGCAGGCGGAATCACCCAGCACATCGGCGCGTATACCGTGCAGATAAACGGCAAGGACATTACTTTCCTTGACACTCCCGGTCACGAGGCGTTTACCGCTATGAGAGCCAGAGGCGCGCAGGCAACGGATATTGCCATTCTGGTAGTTGCCGCCGACGACGGTATCATGCCTCAGACGGTTGAGGCAATCAACCATGCTAAAGCAGCAGGAGTTGAAATCATTGTTGCCATAAACAAGATAGATAAGCCTGCGGCAAACCCCGAGGCGGTCAAGACGGAGCTTACCAATTACAGCCTTGTTCCCGAGGAATGGGGCGGCGATGTGATATGCGTACCCGTTTCCGCAGTCACCGGTCAGGGGATAAACGACCTTTTGGAGAATGTTCTGCTTGTGGCAGAGGTCAAGGAATATAAAGCAAATCCCGACAGGCGGGCAAAGGGTATCGTAATCGAGGCAAGGCTTGACAAGGGACGCGGTCCCGTGGCTACCGTGCTTGTGCAGAACGGTACTCTCCACAGCGGAGATATTGTTATCGCCGGCACCGCAGTAGGACGCGTAAGAGCTATGACCGACGACAAGGGCAAGACCCTGAAGACTGCCGGTCCCTCCGTTCCCGTTGAGATCATCGGTCTTGCAGAGGTTCCTCTGGCAGGCGACGAGTTCAACGCCGTCGAGGACGAGAGAATGGCGCGTACCCTTGCGGAACAGCGCCGCACCAAGGCAAAGGAAGAGGAATTCCGCGCCAATGCCAAGGTCAATCTGGACGATCTGTTCGCTCAGATCAAGGAGGGCGTTCAGGAGCTTAACATCATCGTAAAGGCAGATGTGGGCGGAAGCGCCGAGGCAGTAAAGCAGTCTCTTGAAAAAATCTCCAACGACGAGGTACGCGTGCGCGTTATCCATTCCGCAGTGGGTGGTATCACCGAGGGCGATGTTATGCTGGCTGCCGCGTCCAACGCCATTATCGTAGGCTTCAATGTCCGTCCCGACAAGGGCGCCCTTGATTCCGCCGAAAGACAGAGCGTGGACATCCGCACATACCGCATTATCTATGAGTGCATCGAGGAGATCACCGCCGCAATGAAGGGTATGCTTGCTCCCGAATTTGCGGAAAAGCTTATGGGTCACGCTCAGGTGCGCCAGACCATTCATGTTCCCAATGTTGGTACCATTGCCGGCTCCTATGTTCAGGACGGCACAGTGACCAGAAACTCTCAGATAAGAGTTGTGCGTGACGGCATCGTGGTATTCGAGGACAGGATTTCCTCCCTGCGCCGCTTCAAGGACGATGTGAAGGAAGTTCAGCAGGGCTACGAATGCGGTATCGGACTTGAAAAGTTCAACGATATCAAAGAGGGCGACATTCTTGAAGCCTTCGTTATGGAAGAAGTGGCAAGATAAAGCCGGAAAGGGCTGTATTAGAATGCACGCCCCGTACGGAAATAACAAAAAACGGTGCAACCCCGTAAGGGGCTGCACCGTTTTTCTTGGTATCCCGAAAACCACCTGCTACGAGGTGTTCAAAAGAGGCTTTTGCCGATGAACAGTCCCGCCGCAGCGGAGGCTCCCCTGT
>JBJDYY010000210.1:0-37169 GCA_051867715.1 Candidatus Avispirillum sp. | reverse complement strand
TCTTACCGTATTGCTTCTTCTTGCGCTGACAGGCTGCGGCGCAAAGCAAAAAGACGGTATTGCCGTTGATACGGGTCATGAAAGCTCGGGTATTGCAGATGTAAACGGGGAGCAGATAAATCCGGAAAAGGCGCTTGAAACAGTGCGTGACTTGCTTTCGGACAAATCATACTTTGAAGATATAGAATATGAGCTTTATGAGGGTAGGCTTGTTGAGGGAAACGAATATATTGTTGTGCATCCTTACACACAGCAGCCGATTTTCAACAACAGCGGTGAGGTGGAGTATAATCAGCAGTATACGGTGGGGTGGTTTTATGTTGACAAAAACACCGGAGAGGTGTTTGTTGAAAACTATGTAAATAAAGACGGCTCGGAGCTTATTCCGTATGAGAATACGGATGAAGGCGATGAAATGCAGAATAAAGAGTAGAAATAAGTAGTTATAAAAAATTACTGATTATATGGAGGCAGAGTAAAAATGAAGCACGCAAAAGATTTTTCGGCAGGAGCACCGACGCGAGACGGATATATGAAATGCATTTTTGCTCTTTTGCTTTGCATAATAATGCTGCTGTCGGTCAGTTCTTGCACCGGCGGAGAAAAACCGTCAGATGACGCCGACTCAACAAATGCAGTCACTTCGGACACAGCGAAGTCCGACGGTACGGAGACTGCCGATTACATAAGCGAGAATGAAATCGGGAAAAAGGTAAGCTACGAAAACTTGCTTTGCATCGTTTCAAAATATATGACATCTATGATGTGTGACATCAGCGATGACGTTGAAGTCCCGTTTGAAAGCGTTTTCAGGTATTTTAAGTTTAACGGCTGTTATGATTCGGTAAACGGCGGCGTGAGAGAAGAGATGAAGCAATACTTCAGTGAAACGGACATGACTTTTACCGTGCCGTCTTATATCGCCGACAAATATCTGTGCGACCGCTTTAACACTGCGGCCGATCACACGGTTGATGAATACGACAGCGAAAAGGACGCCTATGTGTTCAAATCTGTAACAGGCGGGCCTTCGTATATTCATGATTTGCTTGGGTATGAGTTTGATTATGCAAACGATTTATACACATTGGATGTGTCGTGCAGTATATCGCTTGATACCGAATATGCAAGGACTCCCCAAAGACTGGTGTTTCAAATATGGTTTAAGGACGGAGCATACAGATTTGTTTCCGTCAGACACACTAAAACGGTTGTGATTTCAGCCGACGACGGCAAGGTGCTTTCCGACCGTTACGGACGCATTGAGGTCGGTGAATACGGGGAAGCAAATGCATATAAGCATTGGTGGCTGATGGCTGCGGGCACCGAAGGAGAGTACACCCTGCATCCCGCCGTTGACGGTGAAAAAGCGCTGTGCATCAGTGACGGTACTCTTGTTATCAAAGAGAAAGAGAACTGGCACGACAGCGCGCAGACGGCGGAGTTCGCGGTACGTCTTGAGACGGCAGATGACGGTACGGTCAGTCTGCGTATTTCCGACGGGGAGAAAGATTTGTATATCGACCCGCGGGCGGACTCTCTGCTTAGCGACAGCCCATACGGATGGAAGCTTGAAGAAGTTTTCGAAAAGTTCGATGAAAACGGCAATACTGTTGTTGAGCGTGTTCCGATAACATCATATGAGGAGTATTAAAAATGAAACGGTTGAAAATGCTGACGGTTTGCAGACCTTGCAATGCGAGCGCTTGTTAAAGCTTGACACCGACGCGATAATGACTGTGAAAATGACATACCGTTATGACAAAGACAAAAACGGTTATATTCTGTGCGGTGCAGAGGCTCTGGATGAATACGCCGGCTGAAAAAACACGGTGCAAAAGCATGTATTAAGTTGATTTTTAGCCCGGCGGACTGTATAATAGCAGTAGGAAAGGAGCGGCATATATATGAAAAAAGTAATTGTTCTGACTGCTGCGCTGCTTATGACGGTGTCTCTGCTTGCAGGCTGCGGCGGGTTTGCTATTGTAAAAAACGGATACGGTGAAAATACTGCCGATATACCGCAGAAAGGCGATACTTCGGAGGAAAGCTCGCAGATTTCCCATGAGTCGACGGGTACAGCCGACGGGGAAGTGTATGAGGAATACGAGGAAATTTTGGAGGATTACGGAAAAATCGTGGATTTCCGGCTTTCTCCATCATTTAAGAACGATATGGACAACGGAAAGTATCCCGATCTTGATTCCGAATTGGAAGATTATATGAGCGACGAAGATATTAACGGCGGGCGGGAAACGGAGCTTCAGTACAGGTGGTCCTGCATGCTTACCGATATGACTGCCGGCATGGAAAATCCGTCGCGGGACTCCTTCGGTTATATTTTCAAGGATCTTGACGGTGACGGTACGCCGGAGCTTTTATGGGTAAGCTCGGATTATAATAAGGTATTTGCGGTGTTTGCCGTTTATGACGGGGACGCGGAGTTTATTGACGCTTACTGGCCGAGATACAGCGGCGTCGTTACAGACGGCGGCGAGCTGTATACACTGAGCAGCGGCGGCGCGGACACCTTTGAATATTCTGTGTCAAAGCTTGACAAAGACAAAGAAAATCCTCTCAAAACTGCAAAAAGATTCGGCTGTCAGTCCGGGCAGTATTATGCGGATATTGACGGCGTTACTGTGAGTATCAGTGAGGAAGACTTTCAAAAGCTTCTCTCGGAAAATCCCTTTGAATTCGGTCAAAGCTGGAAAGAGAATAAAATATATTTGGTGAAATGATCGAATACAGATACAGATTTGCATATCAAAACAGCAGCAGGCTCTCGCCTGCTGCTGTTTTGTGTGTACCGCCGTCGGCGGTAAAACGCATTATTTCAGCATATCTTCTATTATTTCAAGCTGCTTTTCCGTCTCCTGTGCAGTCATGGGAATAAGGGCGTTATGCTTTGCCAGACCTTCCAGAAGGCATATTATATGCAGCGCCGTATCGCGGCAGTTTTCACAGGAATATGCGCCCTGCTCACAGCCAAGCCGTATCATTTTTGCAACGATGTCAACGGAGTTTTCGGCGCGCTTTACAATAAGCTCCCGCCCCTCGGGACAGCTTGCGGCAAATTCGTTAACGGCGTTGTCTATATACTCCTTGGGGTTAAAAAGATGCTTTATCCTGTCCCTGAGAAAGGTATCCAGCATCAGCGCTCCGGGGATGCCGTTTTTCATGGCTTTGTCAAGCGCCGCAAAGGCGTTTTTTTGCTCGGTTTCTATAATCCGGGTGAAAATTTCCTTTGTGGAGGAAAAATGCCGGTACAGCCCACCGCGGGACAGCCCGCACAGGATGCGGATATCCTCCATGGCAACTGCCGAATATCCTTTTTCGGCAAAAAGAGCGCGTGCGGTGTCCAGTATTTTCAGACGAGTAAGGTCGCCTCTTGTGCTCATATAACCACCTCTGCGGTTATTATAGCATTATTTTCCCTCTTTTTCAACGGGTTTTACACCGAGAGAGTCTCTTACCACTTCTTCCGAGTAGTGAGAGGGCATTTTGAAGCAAGCGAAGAAGCCGACGATGCACATAATGCAGACGATGATGGGCACGCAGAACACGCCGACCTTCCAGGTCTCGCCCTCGATGACGACTCCGTCAATAACCTTCTGCACCTGAACATTCTTTATGTACTCATAAACAAGGCCGGTGGAAACTGCTGCGACCGCTGAGGTTGCAAGGGACTGCACCGCAAAGTACATGGCGGTATGATCCTTGCCGGTGACTTTGAATTCCATAGCCGCAATCTGCGACGGAATCATATAAGGCGTTGCAAAGAACGCGCCTATGGCGAAGCTGCCCAGAGTTCCGCCCGCACAGCCGATGATTATTCTTATGGTTTCGTTGTGGGGGAAGAAGTATTCGCTGCCAATGCAGAAATTAAGAATGGCAATGGCAAAGGTAATCAGACACACCTGATAGCTGAAGCGAATGCCTTTCTTGTTGATAAGCTTGTAGTACAGGAACAGCATGAGAGGCACGGGGGCAAAAGCGCAGGTGTTCATTATTGCACCGTAGGATGCGCTGAGATTCATAACGCCGGAAATAAGTGTGTTCTGCGCGGAAAGGAACATCTGCAGTCCGAAGTACGCGCAGGCGTTGGGCAGAAGCCAGCGGAGAAACAGCTTATTTTTGACAGTTGCCTTAAGGCTGTCCGTAAGCTTAACTCTTGCCTCGGGGAGATAGTCCTTGCCCTCGCCGTACTTTTCGCCCTCTTTGATGATAAACAGGGGAATAAGCATGGTGAGCATAATGGGAGTTGCCAGCATAACCAGCTTTTTGATGTTTACGCCGTTGCCGATGAACACGGGGATAAGGGCGTATACAAGGCAGTAGCCGATGGTATCGAAAAAGGATTTGAAGCTGCCCACTCTGGTGCGCTGCTTTTCGTCCTTGCAGACACTGGAAAGGCTGCCGTAAAAGGTAATGAGAGACAGGGTGTAGGAGGTGAAGAACACCAGAAGCATAGCGCACATCCATACGGTGTTGACCAGGCTGTTTTCGCGCCATACAAGGGGAGTCCATGCAAGCACATAGCTTGCCACCATGGGGATAAAGGCGATGACGATGGCGGGGCGTCTGCGACCCCATTTAGTTCTCAGATTGTCCGTAAAGGAGGCGAGAGGGATGTCCACCAGACCGTCGAAAATCTTTCCTACCATCCACAGCACGCCGAAAATGGAGGGCATAATGAGACAGTAGCCGGAAAGGCTCCAGGTGTCAATGTTGGCGGTAAGTCCCGCGGGATTCACCGCGTCGGTGAAATAAGCGCCCAGCAGTACCATAAGAAGGTTGGGACCGAAACCGCTGGCGGCATAAAGAAATTCTTTCCACTTTTTGTCGAGGGATGCCATAAAATACATTTCCTTTCACTTTTTGCGACATATGTGTCGCAAAAAGTATATCACATTCCGACTCAAGATGTCAATATAAATGTTAAAATTTAGGAAACAATTTATATTAAATTGGTTTAGAAATAAGCTGAGGAAGCAAAAATCCCCCGTAAGGATAAGCCTTGCGGGGGAATGTCGGAGATATTACTCAAATGTGCGTTCAAGCGATTCTTCAAAGAATTTTTCAGTTTTTTCAATTATTAGCAAAAATCGGCTGTTTTATCAATATCCTAAAAACGGTAGAGATGTTATAATTATAAGAATTATATGATAGTATACAAAACCCATTCTAAGGAGTGTAATACTTTGATCTTTTTATGAATTATGAATTGTATACCACTGTTTCTCCCTTTTCAGTTAAACGATAATATACGATGTCTCCATTTGGAACTATCTTGATTATGTTTTCATGGCATAAATTATCTATTGTTATATAAAAGTCTTGGTATTGGTTAACATTTATTTTATTTCTAAACGACATATACTGTTGGGACATCCATATTTGTCCGGCTCTCATTTTGTTTCTGCGGAATTCTGCAAATACTATTTTCCGTAATGGCATTTTTTAACCTCCATATGTCCAGTTGTATTTATAAAATGAATATGTTGAGTAATCATAAACTATGTCCCGCGATGATGAATAGTGATACCCTGCATATAAAGTTGCATCTTTAGATAGTGCTTCTGCGGCTTTTGAATAGGTTGCATCTTTATATGAGATATCTCCATATAAATCGACTCGTTTCGTTTGGTATAAAAACGGGAAAGAATATACAACAGTTCCGCTGCTGTCGGTAAGAGACCAACTATGGGTAGTATCCAATGTAGCTGTCTCCAAAGGGCATTTGTAGAATGCATATGCGCCAATCTTTGAAATAGTGTCAGGGAAAATAACTGTTTCCAATGCCGAGCAACTCCGAAAAGCATTTTTGTTGATCGTTGTAACATTGCAACTGCTGAAGTCAACTTCCGTCAGACTTGTACAGCCGCAGAATGCTGCGAAGTTGATTTCGGTTATGTCGGAAGGAATTACGGCAGTAGTCAGAAGCTCGTTCCCGATATAAAGACTTGCTCCGTTGCAGCAAGGATTAGCATACATATTTGTTTTGAAAGCAATCCGGCACCACTCGGACAGATTTCCTTGATAATAGACCTGAGTTAAGTTAGTGCAGCCGTTAAAAGCATCTCCGTTAATGGTTTTTATGTTATTGCCGATTGTTATTTTTGTTAAATTGGAAGCATCTTTAAAGCCTTCACCCAAAATAGCTGAGACAGCTTTTCCCCTATATTCTTCGGGTATTACAACTTCATCAATGTTCTTTGTATATTCATTTTTTAGTTTTACGCTGTATGTATCACTTTCCGTATTTAGAATAAACTCAAATATTGAACTGTCATCACTGTTCAAACTGCCAAGATTCTGAGTTGTTCCGTCTGTATATGTGACAACGAGCTCACCGTCAATAATCTCCATATTGGCAATTCCTCTGCCGTCTGCGCCGGGATCGCCTTTTTCGCCTTTTTCACCCTGTGCGCCGGTGTCTCCCTTATCGCCTTTCTCGCCTTTTATGTTGCCGAGACTGTAAACGGTGTTGTCAGTCATAAGTATGCTGAGGTCGCCCGCAGAGGAGAGGGTAACGGATTTGATACCGACGCCGTCTTTGCCGTCGGCGCCCTTTGCGCCCGCAACGCTTCCTATATTCGCGCTTTCGCCGCTTGTATAGGTGAGTATCAGCTCTCCGTCAGCGTTTATTTCCGATTTTGAAATACCTATGCCGTCGGCACCCTTGATATTGCCGAGATTCAGGGTAGCGCCGTTTGAAAGCGTTACGGTCAAAGCTCCCTCTGCGGAAACCGTGACATTGCTGATGCCGATTCCGTCTTTGCCGTCAGCCCCGTTTTTGCCGTTTGCTCCCACAACAACGCCCAGATTCGTACTGCTGCCGTTTGTGTAGGTGAGTATCAGTTCTCCGTCAGCGTTTATCTCAGACTTTGAAATGCCTATGCCGTCGGCACCCTTGATATTGCCGAGATTAAGGGTCGCGCCGCTTGTAAGCGTTACGGTCAGTATCCCGTCATCAGACACGGACACATTTGCAATACCTACGCCGTCGGCTCCGTCCTTTCCGTCCGTGCCGTTGACACCGTCTTTGCCGTTTTGTCCGTCGGCTCCGTCTTTTCCGTCAGTACCGTTCTGACCGTCTTTGCCTACGATACAGCCGAGGTTAATGCTCGAAGCGTCGGAGAAGGTAAGCACCAATTCTCCGTCGGTGTTGATATTTACATCGGAAATGCCGATGCCGTCGGCACCGTCCTTTCCGTCCTGACCGTCCTTGCCGTCCTGCCCGTTTGTTCCGTCCTTACCGTCGGCACCGTCTTTGCCGTTAGTGCCAACAATAACTCCGAGGTTTGCGGAGGTGCCGTCTGTGTATGTAATGACCAGCTCGCCGTCTGCGTTTATTTCGGAGGAAGCAACGCCTACGCCGTCCTGACCGTCGGTGCCGTTTATACCGTCAGCACCGTCTTTTCCGTCTTGTCCATCTACGCCGTTCGCGCCGTCTTTACCGTCGACACCGTTTTTGCCGTCGGCACCCACAACACAGCCGAGATTTACGCTTGTTCCGTCGGAATATGATATAATAAGCTCACCCAGAGCATTTATGGATGTTCCGGAAACGCCTGTACCGTCGGCACCGTCCTGTCCATCTATACCGTCCTGTCCGTCTTTGCCGTTTTGTCCGTCAATTCCGTCCCTGCCGTCTGCTCCCACAATTTTTCCAAGCTCCATGACGGTGCCGCTTGTGAGAGTGATTTCAAGCTCTCCGTTTGTATTTATAAGGATATTCCTAATACCGATTCCGTCGGCACCGTCTTTACCGTCGGTACCGTTCGCCCCGTCTTTACCGTCTTTACCGTCAGCGCCGTCAGCGCCGTCTGCGCCGATAACCCGTCCGAGATTTGACACGGTGTTGTCGGAAGATGTGATTATCAGTTCGCCGTCGGAGCTTACTTCAGTTTTTACTATGCTTATACCGTCGGCTCCGTCCTTGCCGTCCTTGCCGTCCTTGCCGTCGGAACCGTTCAGACCGTTTGCTCCGTCTTTGCCGTCCTTGCCGGCGGCGCCCATAACATTACCCAGATTTGAACGCTGTCCGTTTGAAAAAGTCAGCACAAGCTCGCCGTCGGAGTTTATCTCTGCGCCCGTAACGCCGATACCGTCGGCTCCGTCCTCTCCGTTTTCTCCGTCTGCGCCCTTTGCGCCCACTATAACACCGAGATTTGCGTCGGTGCCGTCGGAATGTGTGAGTACAAGCTCACCCATGGCATTAACACGGGAAGCGGTAATGCTTATGCCGTCTTTGCCGTTTTGTCCGTCAATACCGTCCTTGCCGTCGGCTCCGTTCTGACCGTCCTTACCGTCGGCGCCGATGACATTACCGAGATTAGAGCGCTGTCCGTTTGAAAAGGTCAGCACAAGCTCTCCGTCGGAGTTTATCTCCGAGCCGGTAACGCTTATACCGTCGCTGCCGTTCATGCCGACAACCTTGTCAAGGTTTATTACGCTTTCGTCCGACAGCGTTATTACAAGCTGACCGTCGGCGTTGATTTGTGCCGCGGTAATGCCTACACCGTCCTGACCGTTTTCGCCGTCCTTGCCGTCTTCCCCGTTCAGTCCGTCTTTTCCGTCCTGACCGTTTACACCGTCTTTGCCGTCAACGCCGTTTGTGCCGTTTATACCGTTTATACCGTTTGTCCCGTCTTTGCCGTCCGTTCCCACTGCTTTGCCGAGATTAAGCACTGTTCCGTCGGAAAGGGTAATAAGAAGCTCTCCCTTTTCTGAAAAAGACGCTGATTTAACAGAGGCGGTATCGCGGCTTGCCATATCTGCAAGTGCCGCCGCCCATTCGTCCTCCGTGCCCGTGTATCCGCCTTCTTTGGCAATGTCGTATGCCGATTTGCCGTCAAGAGACGAGAGCCATTCCTGCACGCTGCCGTCAAAACCGTTCTTGACCGCCAGCTCATATGCGGACAGACCGTTTTCAATATTTGTCTGGTCTCCCTTTGAGTTTCTGTGCACAATATTTGCAACGAGGAATGAAATTCCAACGCAAAGAAGAAGCGCCAGAATCACACATAGAATTTTCTTGCCTATATGGCTTTCTTTCTTTTCTCCGGCGCTTTTAACATCTGTTTTTTCAGTTAAAGTATCGTTTTTGATGCTCATATTCTTCTCCCTCTTGATATTGTATTATTGTTATTATTAAAACACACAATTCGTGGTTTGTCAATACATTTCGTGTATTTTACATTCGTTTCGGACACTATATATTACAATGATACAAAGAGGTGATGAAATGGGTTTCGGAGATGTTTTGAGAGAGCTGCTTGAGGGTAAAAATATAACGCAGAAGCAGCTTGCGGAGGATTTGAATATAGGCGTTACCACAATCGGAAACTATGTACGGGGTCTGCGCGAGCCGGATTTCGCGACTCTTAAAGCGCTGGCGCGGTATTTTAATGTTTCTACGGACTATCTTCTGAATCTTCATACCGACAAGACCGAAACTCACGCCGAAGATGAACTACTGCACATTTACCGCTCCCTTACCCCTGAACAGCAGAGAATATATCTTGAACAGGGCAAAGCGTTTCGCAAGGGAAAGAGCAGATAGAACGGTAAATTTTACTCAATACAAAACAAACCGTCTCTCCACAGGAGAGACGGTTTGTTTTTGGTACCCTGAAAACCACCTGCTAACGAGGTGTTCAAAAGAGGCTTTTGCCGATGTTTAGTCACAGCGCAGCGGAGGCTCCCCTGTGTAAGGGGAGCTGTCGCCGAAGGCGACTGAGGGATTGTTTTGAAATCACAGTGTGACAATCCCTCCGTCACGGCGTACGCCGTGCCACCTCCCTTTGCACAAGGGAGGCAGAGTATCCCGCCGCTTTGCGGCTGTGGGGCGAACTTGCAAATGCCGGAAGTATCGGTGGGCTAAAAGCCCCACCCAGGCAACGGCTTTCAACCTCAAGCATGCCACCGGAATAACCGGTGGTTTTGACTGCAATAGTATTCATTCGTTGGAGATTATTTCAAAATCTATACTGCCGCTGGTGGTTTTGATTTCGCATATATTCTGCGAAGCCGTGCGGGGCACATTTACATCGCCGCTGACGGTGTCCGTTATAAATGTTTTCTCCGTAAGCAGTGTGCCGGACACATCGCCGCTGACGGTGACGATTTTAAGAGACGCCGCGTCGGAGCGTTTAAGCTCCACCTCGCTGCTGGTGGATTTTATGTCTATATCCGCTTTTGCCGTGACTCTCTCAAAAGTTATTTCTCCGCTTGTGCTTGCGGCGGTGACGCTGCGGCAGTCCGCATCTTCGATTTCAATACTGCCGCTGACAGTCTCAAGCTTTATGTCCGATGCAAAGTTTGCAGAGGATACTTCTATATCTCCGCTGGTGGATTTCAGGATGAGCTTTTCGGGGGCGGCATTTTTGATTTTTTGCTCTCCGCTGACTGTCTTTACGGACAGCGTACCCTTGACTGCGGCGAAAAAGGAAACATTTCCGCTTGTATTATATATCTCGGCTTCATCGAAAGAGTAGCCTTCCGGCACTTCCACATTTCCGCTGAGGGTCGTAATATCAAGAGAAACGTAATCTCCCTCCGGCAGATATACCTTGATTACCATTTTACCCCAGTATATGCCCATGCGCTGATACCATTTGCGCTCATCGTGTCTCTTTACCGTCAGCGTGCCGTCCTCAACTTCGACTGTGTGAGTGATCTTATCGCTTTCGTTGCATACGACCTTGCATTCGGAGTCTGTCGAAGGGATAATGAGCACATCGCATTCGACGCCGTCAACGGATATGCTGTCAAAGGCTTCGTCTATATTATAGGTTTTTTCCGTAAATGTCATGGTATTGATCTCCTTAAAGTCAAAATTCATGGAGAGCACGGCGCCCAGCGCCACGGCGGCTCCCACAAGTATCAGCGCGCCTGCAACTATAAGCAGGACAATACTACGTGTTTTCATTGATTTCTTCCTTTCTTATTCTGCAAAGCTTATTTTACAAAGCCGGATTTGATTTTCCGTATGAGCTTTTTGGTCATGGCAATCACGCCTTTCGTCGACTGCACCGAAGCAATCCCTGTGAGAATTGCAAGTCCCGCGCACAGCATTGCCGCTCCGAGGGAAAGGGCGGCTGCGGCAGGTGTCCCCGAAAACAGATATGCGAAGGCAGCAACAAGGCAGGCTGCGGCGCTTACGGCAAAGGCAAATGCCACAATATACAGCACCGCCACAAGCACCCACAGCACCGCGTACAGCGACAGCACAACGGCGACGGAGGCAATCAGCAGCGGCAGCCAGACGGGGGAGCCCAGCACGAGAAGCACCGTCTCCCATGCTTTCAGTGCGCGCCGCTTTTTGACTTTTGCCCTGACAAGAGAGGGCAGGGGCGTGTCCATAAGTATCTGAGCCGTAATATCCTCCATACTGCCCAGCGCCTGCACGGCTTCTTCCTCGCTGAGTCCCTCCTCCGTGCGGTCGTCTATCATCTCTCCGTAGTAGTCAAGTGAACGGCTTCTGTCCTTTTCGGGCAGCTCCGACAGACTTTTTTCAAGTTCGCCGAGAAATTCGCATTTATTCATTTGTGTCCTCTCCTCTCGTTACAAATTTGTATATGGACATTATTTCCTTCCATTCCTCAGTAAATGCAGCGATACGCTCAAGTCCTGCGGGAGTAATGTGATAATATTTTCTCAGCCTGCCGTTATGCTCGGAAGAGTTTACCGTCAGAAGCTCCGCCGCTTCAAGGCGCCTGAGTATGGGATACAGAGTAGACTCGGATATTTCCACATACGGTTTTATATCTTTTATTATCTTGTATCCGTAGGAATCCTCGTTTTTGATCGCGGCGAGAACGCATATGTCCAATAGTCCGCGTTTCAGTTGAACATCCATAAAATACCTCCTTACGCGCAATACTATACTACACATAGTATTATTTGTCAAGAGGTATTCGAAAAAAATATAAAATAATCTGAAATAGGTGATTTTTGTCGCCTGCAGGTACATTTAGGCAAACTTAAATCAGTGAGCGCGGGAGAAAAACGGAAAAAGCGGCGGGAACTTCCCGCCGCACTGCCGCCGTTTCAAGAATGTCAAAGCTTATTGATACCGTAAAGACCGCTTATTACCGACCACATAGACTGAAACGGGCGCATAATGTTCCATACTCCTATGCCGCCGAGGGAGTATTCGTCCGCAAGGGAGGCAAGAGCCTCCGTGCTTCTTGCGTCCTGAAACCAGACGATATGTTCTATTCCGTCTTCGGTATAGTTGAAGTAAGGCGCCATTGCCTCCGTGTCAAACTGAATAGGCACCCCCTGATACGCCGCAAGCTCAATTGCCTCCCGTGATGACAGAGACTGCGCCGCCGTCACTCCCCGCTCATATGGCAGAGGCCAGTCGTAGCCGTAGGAGGGAAGTCCCATAAACAGCTTTTCACGGGGGATTTCCGACACCGCATAGTCAAGCACCCGCCGCACGTTGTTTATGGGAGACACCGCCATAGGCGGGCCGTAGCTGTACCCCCACTCATATGTCATCAGAAAGAGAAAATCGGCCGCTTCTCCCAGCGCCGGGTAGTTATGCGCCTCGTACAGAAGCCCCGGCATGGCGGCGGAGGTTTTAGGCGCAAGGTCCGTAAAGACAGTATATCCGGGACCCAGCTCCGTTTTCAGTGCGCTGACAAAATCAATGTACGCCTGGGCGTTTTCCGCTGAAATATATTCAAAATCCGTCTCAATACCGCCGTAGCCTTTTTCCCGCACGGTGTTTGCGGCGGCGGTGATAACGGAGTCGGTAAGCGCCTCGCTTTGAAGCACGGTGTTGATAAGCTCGTTTGAAAAAGTACCCTGCGCCGTGATGGAGGTAAGCATCATAATGGGAACGGCGCCGTACTGACGGGCGAGAGCAATGAGCCGCCCGTCATCCTGGCGCGGTGGCACAAGGGTACCGTCGGGGTTAAGCCCGTAGGAGAATACGGACAAATACGTAAGGTAGGGCAGAGTGCGACGCAGGGTATCTTCGCTTATGTAGGTGTAGGCGTAGCCGTTCAGCGAAATATTTGTGCCGAGGGTGGGAGGACCGTAGGAAATAACGAGAGTCTGTCCGGGGTATACGGCGTCCCTGCCGCCAAGCAGAGGGTTGTTCTGCCACAGGACATTTTCAGTTGTTCCGAAGCTTGCGGCGACGGAGGACAGAGTATCTCCCGCTTCTACGGTGTAAGTCAGGGCGGGCTGGCGCAGCACCAGTGACTGACCCTCAACAAGAGGGGATATTATGCCGTTGTCGGCGGCGATAAGCGCAGGGGACAGTGAATACTGCCTTGCAACTGAGTCAAGTGTGTCTCCCGGGCGGACGGTGTAGATTATCATTTGTATTTACCCTTTCTCGGACGGTTTTAGTTTATTATATGAAAAGGGCGGTAAATAAGATACATTTTCAATAAACCGTTGCGGTTTTTGTAAAAAAGTAGTATAATACACCTGTACGCCCGAAAAAGCGCGGCAATAAACAAAAGTAACAGAGGTGAGAGTATGCTGAAACGGTTTTTGGAATATTACAAGCCGCATAAAAGAATTTTTATACTTGATATGCTTGCCTCTCTGACGGTGTCTCTCATAGGCGTGTTTTACCCGGTGGTAACGCGCACCATGATAGGTGAGTTTACCTCCGGAGCGCGGAATTTCAGGCTGATTGCACTGCTGGGAGTCGCCCTGCTGCTTCTGTATGCAGTTCGGATGCTGCTGGATTATTTTATCCAGTATCAGGGGCATATGATGGGCGTGAAAATGCAGGCGCAGATGAGAAGCGATATGTTTGACAGACTGCAAAGCCTGCCGTACAGCTTTTTCGACAATCACGAAACGGGCAAGATAATGTCCCGTATGACCAACGATCTGTTTAATATCAGCGAGCTTGCCCACCACGGACCGGAAAACCTTATAATCTCAACGATTTCCGTAATAGTCGCTTTCGTATATCTTGCCACCGTTGAATGGCGGCTTACGCTTATTATATTTGCCTGCGTGCCCGTGCTGTTTGTGATTTCACTGGCGCTCAGAACAAAAATGAGAAGCGCTTTCAAAAGAAGCCGTGAGGCTACCGCTGTTATAAACGCGTCCCTTGAAAGCAGTATTTCCGGTATCAGGGTCACAAAGGCGTTTACCAACGACCAAACGGAGCGCAGAAAATTCGAGGAAGGGAACAGCGAGTTTGTGGAGGCGCGGCGCGACGCTTACGACTCCATGGGAAAATTTCATTCCTCTACCTCTTTTGTTACCAATGTTTTTAATGTTGTGGTGCTGATAGCAGGCGGATTTTTCCTGTACGCGGGAAAAATAAATGTGGCTGACTATTCAGCTTTTATAGTGTCCGTAAATATGTTTCTGACTCCCATTACCACTCTTATCGGCTTTATGGAGCAGTATCAGGACGGCGTTACGGGATTTCAGCGTTTTCTTGAGGTTATGGACGCCGAGCCGGAGCATGACGCCGAGGGCGCGCAGGACATGGGAAAAGCCCGGGGGCATATTGAGTTTCGGGGTGTTTCCTGCGACTACGACGGCTCCCGTGATATACTTCACTCCGTAGATTTGGATATACCCGCGGGAAAGACCTTTGCCCTTGTGGGGGCAAGCGGAGGGGGCAAAACCACTATTTGCCACCTTATCCCCCATTTTTACGAACCTAATGCCGGACAGATACTTATTGACGGCAGAGACATAAACAGCATTACCCGACGCTCTTTGCGCAGCAATATCGGAATCGTTCAGCAGGATGTATACTTATTCAACGCTTCCGTCAGGGATAACATACTGTACGGCAGACCCGACGCTACCGAGGAAGAGGTCATAGAGGCTGCAAAACGGGCAAATATCCATGACTATATAATGAGTCTTGACAAGGGATATGACACCGTTATCGGCGAGCGCGGAGTGCGCCTTTCCGGCGGACAGAAGCAAAGACTGTCAATAGCGAGAGTGTTTTTGAAAAATCCGTCTATACTTATTCTGGACGAGGCTACCAGCGCCCTTGACAACGCCACGGAAATTCTCATACAGTCCGCCCTTGACGAGCTGTGCCGCGGCAGAACCACCGTGGTGGTGGCGCACAGGCTGTCTACCATTAAGAACGCCGACGAGATTGCTGTAATTGACGACGGGCGTGTGGCGGAGCTCGGTACTCACGCACAGCTTATGGAAAAGGGCGGCATATACGCAAACCTGTATTCACAGCAGTTCCGTATCGACTGAGCGGCTGCTGACTAACCGGTAAATAAAAATATATACATAAAAGCGAGGTACTAAAAATGAAAGCGGTAATTTTCGGCGCCGGCAACATAGGCAGAGGCTTTATAGGAGCGCTGTTTTCTCAGGCGGGACTTGAAGTGACCTTTATCGATGTGGCGGCGCCCGTAGTGGCAAGGCTCAATGCGGATCATTGCTATCCTCTCCACATTGTGGGCGGTGAAAAGGAGCAGGTGCTGACGGTGGATAAGGTCAGCGCCGTCGACGGCAACGACAGGGAAGCGGCGGTCGCCGCTATTGTTGAGGCGGATATAGCCGCTACCTGCGTGGGAGCAAAGGCCATAAAGTATATAATCCCCGACCTGTCCGCGGGTATCAAGGCAAGATACGCCGAAGGGAAAGCTCCTCTTAATCTGCTTATCTGCGAAAACCTGATGGACGCGGATAAATATATCAGAGACGAGCTGCTGGCTCCCGTGCTGACGGCAGAGGAAATGGAGCAGATAGGGCTTGTGGAGACCTCGGTGGGCAGAATGGTGCCCGTGCCGAAGGCGCCGGGTGTGGGCGAAAATCCTCTGAAAATCGCAGTTGAGGAGTACGGAGTGCTTCCTGTAGACCGCGCCGCCTTTAAGGGCGAGGTGCCGGAAATCAAAAATATGGTGCCTTTTTCTCCTTTCCACTATTACATTGAACGCAAGCTGTTCATTCACAATATGGGTCACGCCATATGCGCGTATCTCGGCGATATTCTGGGACTGGAATACATATGCGACAGCATAGCCGATCCCACGGTACGGCTTCTGGTGCATAACGCCATGCTTGAGTCCTGCGAGGCGCTGGCGACTAAGTATTCTACCCCCGTAAAGCCGCTTCTGAACCACGCCTGCGACCTTATCCGCCGCTTCGGAAACCGCGCTTTGGGAGATACCTGTGCCCGTGTGGGCGGAGATATACCCCGCAAGCTTGCAAACAGCGACAGGCTGACGGGAGCCGCGAAAAATGTAATAGATGCGGGCAGCTTCCCCGTGTATATCTGCACAGGCAGCGCGGCGGCGCTTCACTGCTATATCAGGCAGAACTCTCTCGAAGCGTCTGACGCGGCAGAGGTGCTTACAGGTCTTACGGGGCTTGAAAAGAATGACCCCGTAACCGTATGCACCCTTGAAATGTATGAGCATTTCAAGAGCGGCGAGTCCCTTTCCGATATACTCAAAGCGGCAGACGAAAAGCTGCACGAAAAACTTGGAATGATAGTCTGAAAAATACAGAAGCGGCGCCCTTTTTGAAAAAAGGGCGCCGCGTAATTTTTTGTAAAATATAAGGGAAAATTGTTAAAAAACTATTTACAAAACCGAAAATATATGTTATAGTAAAGCAGTTGAATTTTTAAGCGGTTCAGAGAAGCCGGTAAGATCGACACATGGCTGCCGAGGCAGCGTTTATATTTTTGTGTGTACAGTCTTGCCGCGCGGCAAGACTTTTTTTGTCGGGAGGGGAGCAAATGGTAATAAAGGCTCAGATTATGGACGAGTCTGCAATGATGCGCTCTCTCGCCCGTATCACTCACGAAATAATCGAAAAGAACCGCGGGTGCGACGGCATTATGCTGGTGGGTATACGCCGCAGAGGCGTGCCGCTGGCGGATACCTTGGCAAAAAACATTGAAAAATTCGAGGGCGTTCGGGTGCCTGTGGGATATGTGGATATTTCGCTTTACAGAGACGACCTCAGCGAGATTTCCCCGCTTCCGTCTTCCTCCGACACAAGCTTTCCGGAGGATGTGAAAAACAAGACGGTCATTCTTGTTGACGATGTAATCTACACGGGCAGAACGGTCAGGGCGGCGATTGAAGCGGTATTTGCGCAGGGAAGACCGAAGGCAATACAGCTTGCGGTGCTTATTGACCGCGGGCACAGAGAGCTGCCGCTGAAGCCCGACTATGTGGGCAAAAACGTGCCTACCTCTCACGGTGAGATAATATGCGTGGAGGTTGCTGAGTACGACGGTGAAAACCGCGTGCTTCTGGGCGACAGATAAACCGAAACTCAGGTTAAATGCGGAAAGTCCGCTTTAATAAAACAAATTTTCGGAGGTATTCTTATGAAACTCGTTTACGGCGTCAAGGACAAGCCGAAATTCGGTCAGGTGATCGTATTTGCGATTCAGCAGCTCCTTGCAATTCTTGCCGCAACCATTGCAGTTCCCGCAATCATCGGCAACGGTATGTCTCAGTCCGCAGCTCTGTTCGGCGCAGGCGTGGGCACTCTCGTTTATCTGCTCTTTACCAAGTTCAGAAGCCCCGTGTTCCTGGGCTCCTCCTTCGCATTCCTGGGCTCCATGGCGGCAGCTTTCGCAGGCGGTGTGTCCGCTTCCGCAGGCTACCTCGGCATGATCATCGGTGCCGTTATGGCAGGTCTTGTGTATGTTATCATCGCTCTTATTGTTAAGTTCGCAGGCGTTAAGTGGATCTCCAAGCTTATGCCCGCAGTTGTTATCGGACCTACGGTTGCAATCATTGGACTTTCTCTTTCCGGAAACGCAATCGGCGACGCAGTAGGCGTTGCAAAGGACGGCGGCGCATTTGTTATGAACGCTCACGCAGGTGTTTGCCTTGCATGCGCTGTTGTTACTCTGGCTGTGACCATGCTCTGCTCCGTATTCGGCAAGAAGATGATGAAGATGATTCCCTTCATTATCGGTATAGTTTCCGGCTACATAGTAGCGACCGTATTCACCCTTATCGGCAACGCCGCAGGCATTGATGCCCTCAAGGTTATAGATTTCAGCGCATTCGCCGATATGCAGTGGGTTCCCAAGTTCACCTTCATCACCGCTTTCAGCGGCGGCTATGACTTCGGCGACGCCGGAAGCATCGCTTCCTATATCGGTACTATTGCTGCGGCATATGTTCCCGTTGCATTCGTTGTATTCGCTGAGCACATTGCAGACCATAAGAACATTTCCTCTATCATCGAGTCCGACCTTCTTGAGGATCCCGGTCTTCACAGAACTCTTCTCGGTGACGGCGTAGGCTCCATGGTAGGCGCTTTCTTCGGCGGCTGCCCCAACACCACCTACGGTGAATCCATCGGCTGTGTTGCAATCAGCGGCAACGCTTCCGTAGTCACCATTTTCGCTACTGCAATACTTGCTATCGTCGCGTCCTTCTTCGCTCCCTTCGTAGCGTTCCTTGCTACTATTCCTTCCTGCGTAATGGGCGGCGTCTGCATAGCTCTGTACGGCTTCATTGCTGTATCCGGTCTGAAGATGCTTCAGAATGTTGACTTGGGCGAAAACAGAAACCTGTTCATCGTGTCCGTTATCCTTATCGCAGGCGTGGGCGGACTTGTGCTCAAGTTCGGTTCCGTAACCATCACCGAGGTTGCATGCGCACTTATCCTCGGCATACTGACCAACCTTATTCTTCCCGAGAAGAAAAAGAAAGAAGAAACAAAATAAGATACCTCAAAAAGGCTGCCCCTCGGGGCAGCCTCTTCTGCAGTAATCGGGCGCCCTCACGCGGCGCCTTTTTTATTTAATTCTGCTTCTGAACGGTCTTGTATTCGTCATAGAATTTATAGTAAGGACATGAGCTGTAGGGATGCTCCAAAAAGCGTATCATTTCGTCCTCGTCAAGATCAAGGGTACAGATATCCTCGTCAAGCATTTCGTCATAATCAAAGTACATACAACTTTCGCAGTCAGTCTGCTTTTTTTCAGCTTTTTTCTGCATATTTACCATTTCCTTTCGCCGCGCCTGACACAGGCGTCAAAATCCTGCTTCTTTATATATTTTAGCACCTTTTACAAGCAAAATCAACTATTGCTTTTTTGCTCGGTTTAGGATACAATAATACTGTAAAAACTATGAAAAGAGGTAATGTTTATGCCCTACATCGGAACAAAGACCACGGTAGCCATCACCCCCGAAAAGGAGGCTGTGCTCAAAGAAAAAATGGCGCGCGCCCTGGAAGCTATCCCCGGAAAATCCGAAGACTGGCTTATGTGCGAGTTTACGGACAACTGCCGCCTTTGGTTTGCAGGTAAAAACGATGCTCCCGCCGCATTCGTTCAGGTGAAAATCTTCGGAAAGGCTCACAAAGAGGCGTACGACAGAATGACGGGCGCCGTATGCGGCGTGCTCAGTGAGGAGCTGGGTATTCCCGCAGACCGTATTTATATTACCTATTCCGAGTACACTGACTGGGGCTGGAACGGCTCCAACTTCTGAGGTGACGGAGGAAAGCGCAATGGAATACAGAAGAACAGAGCCGGAAAAGCTTTCCGGCAACACCTTCAAAATGATAGGCAGCGACTGGATGCTTGTAACCGCTGAGGCAGACGGCAAGGTCAATACCATGACCGCAAGCTGGGGCGGTGTGGGCGTGCTGTGGGGCAGACCCGTGGCCTATGTATTCATCCGTCCGCAGAGATATACCTACGAGTTTGTAGAAGCGTCCGACAGGCTGACACTTACTTTCTTCGGAGGACGGGAGCGCGAGGCGCTGAAGCTTTGCGGCACCCTCAGCGGCAGGGACTGCGATAAGATAGCAAAGGCGGGACTTGTGCCCGTACGCCTCGGAGAGGGGCTTACATCCTTTGAGGAAGCAGACGCCGTGCTGTGCTGCAAAAAGATATACACGGATCTCATAAAGCCCGAATGTATGCTTGACAAAAGCATAGACGCCAATTATGCAAAAGGCGACTATCACAGAATGTATGTTGTTGAGATAACCGACGTATATACAAAATAAACAGAGAAGCGCCCGCGCAATTATTTGCGCGGGCGTTTTAAAATGCTGCAATGCTTTTTCAGTTTTTTCTGTCCCTGCGGGAGGGCTCGTCAAAGCTTTTGTTTTCGGCGGGGTAGGTGGAAAACTCTCCGCCTGCAAGGCTTTCGGGATTGCACCGCGGGCGTATGCCCTCGTCCGTTTCGCCGTCGGGATAGAGATTTACCGCCTCGTTTTTCACCGTGTCCTCAATGGGGCTGCGGGTGCCGTTTTTCTTTTTATCGTTTTCGGCTTTTCTTTCCATTTGAACTCTTGTCCTTTCGCTTTTGTCCGTTCATATTATGCCCGAATTCCGGCGGACTATGAGCAGATTATGAAAAGGACAAAGACTCACTCGGTCAGCATACGGAGAAGTTCTTCTACGCTTTCGGCAATTCTGTCGGCGCCGCTGTCAAGAAGCTCCGCTTTTGAGCCGTAGCCGTACAGCACGCCGATGCTTGCAAGCCCCGTCTTTTTTGCACCGATAATATCGTGCATTCTGTCGCCTACCATAACGCAGCGGCTTCTGTCGGGGCAGTCAATTCTTTCAAGGGCGTATTCAATGACCTCCGCCTTGTCTACCCGCCGTCCGTCAAGCTCGCTGCCCGTAATAGAGTCAAAGTATTTTTCGATATTGAAATGCTCCGCTATCTGCTTTGCAAAGCATTCGGGCTTTGAGGTAGCCATAACTACGGTCATTTTGCGGTGTTTCAGCTCTTCAAGCATTTCGGGGACTCCGCCGTACAGCACATTTTCGAATATTCCTCTGTCACGGTAGTACTCTCTGTATTTATCCACGGCGCAAAGGGCGTCGCTGTCGGAAAAACCGAAATATTTTGTAAAGGACTCCGTAAGGGGCGGACCGATAAAACAGTTCAGAGTTGTGCGATCCTTTACTTCAATGCCGTAGGCTTTGAGAGCATACTGCACCGAAGAGGTTATGCCCACGCCGGGATCCGTAAGTGTGCCGTCAAGGTCGAAAAGTACAATGTCTTGTGCCATATAATATCCTTTCTGTTTTTGCTGTCCCGCCGTGAAAAAGTGATTTGAATTATAATATGAGGTGCAAGGGTGAGATGATGAAAAGTCGGGAAAATCAGAAAATCGAAAGCTGGTTTGTTTCCGACATACCGTCAAGCACATGGTTCTGGCTCAGAAGCTCAATGACGGATTTGGAAAGCTTGCCCGCTATTTTCAGGTCTTCCACGGAGAAAATATCTTCGGAGTCCCTTGCCGCCATAATATTCTGTGCGGCGCTTTCTCCCAGACCTCCGATAGAGGCAAAGGGAAGCCGTATACCGCCCTCCTCGGGGAGGAATTTCACCGCGTGGGATTTGTGCAGATCAACCGGCAGAAATCTTATGCCCCTTGCAACGGCTTCGTTACAAAGCTGAAGCGCGCTAAAGGTTTCCTTGTCCTTTGCCGTGGCGTCCTTACCCATGGCGGTTATTTCTTCCATTTTGTGCTTGATGGACTGTCTGCCGCCTGACACCGTTTCCGCTTCAACTCCGCCGGGAGCGGCGGTAAAGTATGCGGCGTAGAATTCTTTCGGATAGTATATCTTATACCACCCGAGGCGCAGAGCGTCAATAACATAGGCGGCGGCGTGAGCCTTCGGGAACATGTATTTTATCTTTTTGCAGGAGTCGATATACCAATCGGGGACTCCCGCGGCGATCATTGCCTCCTCGTATTCAGGCTTCAGACCCCGTCCCTTTCGCACATCCTCCATTATCTTAAAGGACATTGCCTTGTCCATATGGTGATTGTGAATAAGGTACAGCATTATATCGTCGCGGCATCCGATAACGTCGGAAATGGTGCATACGCCGCCTTTAATAAGCTCGTCGGCGTTGCCGAGCCACACTCCCGTGCCGTGAGTAAGTCCCGAAATCTGCAGAAGGTCTGAAAATGTTTTGGGCTGTGCCTGTATAAGCACGCCGCGCACGAATTTCGTGTTCATCTCCGGCAGTCCCAGCGTGCCCGTATCAACTCCCAGAAGATCCTCCTGAGTCACTCCCAATGGGGCGGGGGAGGTGAAAAGCTGATATATCTTTCTGTCGCTGAGGTCGCAATCCAGCACGTTTGTGTTTGTATACTCCTCCATACGCTTGTACTTGGTGGGAATATCGTGTCCCAGCTCGTCAAGCTTCAGTATGGTGTCGTGGAGATATTTGAACTCAAAGTGGGTGGTGATTGTGTCGGAGTTGGGGTCGTCGGCGGGATGCTGTACGGGACAGAAATCGTATACCTCGTATTCGCTGGGAACGACGATTATTCCGCCCGGATGCTGTCCCGTGGTACGCTTGATACCCACGCAGCCGGAGATAAGCCGCTCAACCTCTGCGCGGCACACGGATATTCCCTTGCCCTCCAGATACTTTGCCACATAGCCGAAAGCGGTCTTATCCGCAAGGGTGCCTATGGTTCCCGCACGGAAAGCGTGGCCCTTGCCGAACAGGGTTTCCGTGTATTTATGTATATTGCCCTGGACATCGCCCGAGAAGTTAAGGTCTATATCAGGCACCTTGTCGCCGTAGAAGCCCAGAAAGGTCTCAAAGGGGATATCGTGACCGTCTCTGTGCATATTTGGCTCGCCGCAGCAGGGGCAGTCTTTCGGCTCCAGGTCAAAGCCTGATTTGACGCTGCCGTCGGTTATAAATTCGGAATGCTTGCATTTAAGGCAGCGGTAATGAGGCGGCAGGGAATTTACCTTTGTTATACCCGCCATCATGGCGGCAAAGGAGGAGCCCACGCTGCCTCGGCTGCCTACCTGATAACCCCATTCCTCGCTTTTATCCACCAGTCGGCGGGCGATTATATACAAAACGGCAAAGCCGTTCTTTATAATGGAGTCAAGCTCTCTCTCAAGTCTTGAGGATACCTCAACGGGCAGGGGATCGCCGAACATTTCCTTTGCGGTGTTGTGGCATTTTTCCGTAAGCTCCTGCTCGCTTCCCGGTATATTGGGCGGATAGTTGCCCTCCGGTATGGGGCGTATCTTCTCAATGCTGTCCGCAATGAGATTTGTATTTGTGACAACTACCTCGTAGGCTTTTTCCTCTCCCAGATAGGAAAATTCCTCAAGCATTTCCTCCGTGGTGCGCATATACAGCTCGGTGGGTCTGTCGGCGTCCTTGAATTTCATACCTGTCAGCAGAATGCGGCGGTATATTTCGTCCTCGGGGTCGATATAGTGGGCGTCGCAGGTGGCGCAGACAGGCTTGCCGAGCTTTTCTCCAAGTGCTACGATGCGGCGGTTCAAATCCCGCAGAGCTTCCTCGTCCGGAACCTGTCCTTCGGCAATCATAAACCTGTTGTTGGCAATAGGCTGGATTTCAAGGTAGTCGTAGAATGACGCTATTTCCTCTACTTCGCTTTCGGGCTTGTTGTCCATAATCGCCCGGTACAGCTCTCCCGCTTCGCAGGCAGAGCCGATTATAAGTCCCTCACGCAGCTCCTTCAGCCGCGTTTTGGGTATGCGGGGGTTGCGTTTGTAATAAGTAAGGTAAGAATCGGAAATGAGCTTATACAAATTTTTCAGTCCCGCCTTGTTTTTGGCAAGGATGACCTGATGGTATGTGCGCAGCTTCAGTGGGTCGGCGTTCTGACTCATTGCCTCCGTAAGCTGGGTAAAATCGGTGATGCCCTCGTCACGCAGCTTGTCGGTCATTTTGTAAAAAATCTCCGCAAGCATTTTTGCGTCGTCCGAGGCGCGGTGATGGTTGAAATCACCCAGACCGAAGTACTCCGCAAGCACATCAAGCTTGTGCTTTTTAAGCTCGGGATTTACATATCTGGACATTGAAACCGTGTCAAGATAGGAATTGGGGAATTCTATTCCCGCCTCCGACGAAACTTTTCTTATAAAGCTTGTGTCAAAGTCGGCGTTATGGGCAATAAGCAGTCTGCCGCCGCAGAAATCCAGAAAGGCGCGCACGGCTGCGGCATTGTCCGGCTGACCCTTTACCATATCGTCGGTAATGCCCGTAAGCTCCGTTATCTTTTCGGGGATAGGCTGACCGGGGTCGGTCATCATATTGAATTCGTCCAGCACCTCTCCCGCACGCACCTTTACTGCGCCGATTTCCGTAATGGCGCAGTTCTGCACGGAAAGACCTGTGGTTTCAATATCGAAAACTATAAGCTCGTCGTCAAAGCCCACATCGGTGCTTCCGAAAACGGCTCGCTGTGTATCGTCCACAAAATATGCTTCTATGCCGTATATTACCTTGAAATCGTCGCCCAGTTTTTCGGCGGCAAGCATTGCCGTGGGAAAGCCCTGAACATTTCCGTGGTCGGTGATTGCAACGGCCTTTTGTCCCCATGCCGCCGCACGCTTTACCACATCCTCAGGCTTCGGAATGGCGTCCATAGAGGAAAGATTTGTATGCAGATGAAGCTCAACGCGCTTTGTTTCGGCGCAGTCTTTGCGGATAACAGGCTTTATCTTTTTAATACCCTTGGGATTTATGTTGAACTCGCCGAACTTGTCCTGGCGCACATTTCCGATTGCGGCAATGCACATGCCGCTTTTCATGCTTTTTACAAAGCCTTCGGATTCCTCGGCTCCCATAAGAGCTTTGAGAAATACGGAGGAGTCCTTGTCAGTTATGCCTACCGTTACGGACATTTTATCGCTGCCGCGCACCTCAGAAGCGCTTGCCTCGAATATCTGACCGAGGGCTACGCAGCTTTTCATGGCTCTGTTTATGCTGCGCAAAGCCGTGGGGTCGTCCGCTTCAAAGCCGTCGCCCCATATAAGCTCGGCGCCGTTGGTGTCAAAGGTCATGGGACCGCTTTTATATATGCCGCCCTCAATTTCGATGACGGTGTCGCTGCCGCTGAAAACGGACGCAACACGGGTAAGTACGGGTGCAGCCTCCTCGGCGGCTTTTGCTTCGGCTTCCTTTTTAGCCTGCTCCTCTTCGGCGCGGCGCTTGTAAGCTATGGCGTCGTCGCTGTAATTCTTCAGATACTGCGCCTGTCTTTCAAGATACTCCAAGTAGCTTTTTTCGTAATCGTCGCTTTGCTCGATAACAGTTTCGTAGTTAAGCCCGAATTCGCTTCTGATTATTCCTGATATTATTTCTCCCGCACGCCCCAGATCAAGCAGTTCAACTCCGCCTTTTGAAAAGGGAACGGATACGGTGATAACGCCGTCCTCTATACTTGTTTTGCAATTGTCGAAAAATCCGTTTGTAACGGCGCCTACGCGCTTTGCTTCTTTATAGACTTCGCCCATATAATCAAGGCTGAAAAGCTCGGATGGGTATTTCGGCAAAAGCCTAATATATGTAAGATCGTAGCAGACGGCAAGTCTGTCTTCAAGCTCGTAAAGCGCTTTTTTTGTTTCAAGGGAGGGAAGGGTGAAATGCACCTCGTACATTTTCTTTTCCCGGTCTCCGGTAATGCGGACGTCATTTGAATTCTCAAAAATCCGTCTTGCGGACTCGGTGTCCGGCGTAAAGCGTGAAAATATTGTTTTCAGTGTTTTTGTGTCTGCCATACGCCGCAACTCCTTTATGTTTCCGATTATTTTCGGCTTTTTTCGATTACTCTTTTTCAGCTATAAGTTTTTTAGTTTCTTCTATAAGTACATCTACCGCACGATCTTCCTCAATGCGGCAGACGGTTTCGCCGTTCCTGAACAGCAGGGCAAAGCCGTCTCCTCCGGCAATGCCTATGTCGGCTTCCCTGGCTTCTCCGGGGCCGTTGACCGCGCAGCCCATAACTGCCACGCATATTTTTTTGTTTCCCGTATCAAGGGAGGCGCTGCGCCGCCTGAACTCGTCAGCAATTGAAATAAGGTCTATGGCTGTTCTGCCGCAGGTGGGGCAGGAGATAATGTTAATGCCGCCGCGAAGAAGTCCCAGACTTTTCAGTATTTCTTTTCCCGCCGTAACCTCGCGCACGGGGTCGGCGGTCAGGGAAACGCGCAGGGTGTCCCCGATGCCGTCGCACAGCAGGCTGCCGATGCCGATGGCGTTTTTTATAATGCCGGAGTATTCAGTGCCCGCCTCCGTCACGCCCAGATGCAGGGGGTATTCGCTGTCGGCGGCAACTATACGCGCCGCCTCGCAGGCGGTGGCGATACGGGATGATTTTATGGATATAACTATGTCGGAAAAGCCCATATCCTCAAGCATTTCCGCCTGTGTCAGTGCGCTTTCCGCCAGCGCCTGCGCTGTGGGAGAGCCGTACTTTTCCAAAAGCTTTTTATCAAGGCTTCCGCCGTTTACTCCGATGCGTATGGGCACTCCCGCCGCCTTGCAGGCGTCGGCTACTTCCCGAACTTTCCGGCTATCTCCTATGTTTCCGGGATTTATTCTTATTTTGTCCGCGCCGCTTTTCAGGGAGGCAAGGGCAAGTTTATAATCAAAATGAATGTCCGCAACAAGGGGGATGTTTACTCCGCCGTCCTTTAGGTATTTGAACACGGGTGCCGCGTCCTCGTCGGGAACTGCCATTCTTACAATATCGCAGCCCGCTTCCTGAAGCCGCAGTGCCTGCTTCAGCGTTCCCTCAAAATCGTGGGCGGGGCAGTTGGTCATGGACTGGACGCTTATATCCTCTCCGCCGCCGATGTATCTGTCTCTCAGACGGATCTTTTTTGATATTCTTCTCACGGTTTCCATAAAATCACGCTTTCTTTAATACGCTCGGGTGGCTAAGCTGTGCTTTGGCTGTTTCGCAAGTGTGCTAAAACAGCTTTATTACATCCTTTACGCATATGAATATCATCAGAAGCATAAGCAGGGCAAGACCTGCCGTGTGGACTACGCCCTCCACCTTGGGGTTTATGGGCTTGCGGCGCACCGCTTCAATAAGGAGGAACACAAGCCGTCCGCCGTCAAGAGCGGGCAGGGGCAAAAGATTCATGACTCCTAAATTCATGCTTATGACTACTACAAGGTATATGAAGTTATACGATCCCGTCTGCGCCGCTTGTGTCAGCGCCTCCGTGACTCCCACGGGGCCGGAAACCGCTTCGATTCCGTACCTTCCCGTAACCAGATCGTACAGGGATTCCCATATCATACGCACCGTATAGGTTGAGCGGTAAAAGGAGTGTTTAACAAGGTTTGTAAAGGTGCGCTCCTGCCCGTAGACGTAGAAATCCGCGTCGCCGAATGCCAGGCCCTGCTCGGATATTTGGGGAAACTCCACATCCTCGATAACTGTCTTTTCGCCGTCGCGCACAACGGTCAGGTCCACAGGCTCGATGCCCAGCCTCATTATTTCATAAACAAGCTCGTCTGCGATGTGGACATTTCTGCCTTCAACCTCGACTATGGTGTCGCCGGCTTTGAGTCCGCAGTCCTGAGACAGGGCGCTGTCCCTGAATTCGGCAACGGTGGTGGAGCCGAGTCCCATGCTTGTTGAGGAAAAAACAAGAATGAACATAACAAGGATGCCGGCAACAAGATTGACGACTCCTCCCGCAGCCACGATTATCATACGCTGCCACACGGGCTTTTTATTAAGTGCGTTGGGGTCGTCGCTTTCCTCGTCCTCGCCCGCCATACTTACAAAACCGCCGATGGGAAAGGCGCGCAGAGAATAGGATATTCCGCTTTTCTTTGATTTTTTTGATACAAGCTTCGGACCCATACCGATGGAAAACTCGTTTACCGTCACTTTGAAAAGACGCGCAAACAGGAAGTGCCCGCCCTCGTGTATGAATATAAGAAGTCCGAATATAAGGATTGCTATAATAATGTATACTGCGGTCGGCATAAGAATCCTCGCTTTATTTCGTAAATTTACGGGTGCGCCGTGTGATTTACAGGCTGAGCCGTCTGATTTCTTTCTGCGCGGCATCTCTTGCCGCGGCTTCGGCGGCGAAAATCGCTTCCGCGCTGTCGGCAGGGGTAACGGTGATTTTGTCCATTGCGGCAATTACCGCGTCGGAAATGCCGTTAAAGGAAAGTCTGCCGCAAAGGAAGGCTTCCACAGCCTCCTCGTCGGCGGCTATCAGCGCCGCGGGCGCCGTGCCTCCCCGATACCACGCGTCGCAGGCGGCACGAAGCAGGGGAAACGCCTCTGTATCGGGTTTATGGAAGGTCAGCTCTCCCACGGCGGTGAAATCCAGAGGCTCGCCGCCGAAGGGGGCGCGCTCCGGATAAGTCAGGGCGTAGCGCACGCAGTCCCGCATATCGGGATAGGACATTTCCGCAATTACTGCCCCGTCAGTATATTCCACCATGGAATGAATTATGCTTTGGCGGTGTACAAGCACCTCAACTTTTTCGGGGGTGACGCCGAAAAGTCGGCACGCTTCGATAAGCTCAAAGCCTTTGTTCATAAGGGTAGCGCAGTCGACGGTGATTTTTTTGCCCATCTTCCAGGTGGGGTGGGCAAGCGCCTGAGCGGGGGTTACCGCTTCAAGTTCTTTTCGGCTTTTGCCGAAAAAAGGTCCGCCGGAGGCGGTCAGCAGTATGCGCCGCACATATGTGGGGTCGGCGGGAGCTTTGGGAGACGCGGCTCCCTGGGCGCACAGACACTGGAATATGGCGCTGTGCTCGCTGTCTACGGGGATAAGCTCTCCGCCGGAGACGGCAAGACGCCCGTATATAAGATGTCCCGCGCTGATGAGCGCTTCTTTATTTGCCATGGCGATACGGGCACCGGTCTCGGCTGCTGCAAGCGCGGAGGGAAGCCCTGCAAGTCCGGATATGGCGTGGACTATAATGTCCGCTTCGCATTCTCTTACTGCTTGGCACACGGCGCCGTCTCCGCTGTATATGCGAATGCTGCCGCCCGTCATTTCCCGCAGCTTTTTGCCGTTTTCCTCGCTTGGAACGGCTACGGCGTCGGGGTGAAGCTCGCCGATTTGTCTCAGCAGCAGCTCAATATTGTTTCCCGCGCAGAGAAGGCTTATTCGGACGCCGAGAGCCGTAAGCGCGTCTATTGCCTGTCTGCCCACGGAGCCGGTTGAGCCCAGCACCGCGGCGGTTTTTGCTTTGTAATCTGTCATATATAATCTTTCCCGGCTCAGTGCCGCTTGTCTTATTTGCTGTGAAACAGCGCTGCTCCGCCGAAAGCGGAGCAGCAAAGAGCTTTTTCAGGCAGCAACTCCGCCCAGTTTCAGAATCATTTCATAGACTATGAGAATAAGGGGAGCGGTGGCGATAACGCTGTCAAAACGGTCCAGAAGTCCGCCGTGACCGGGGAATATAAAGCCGTAGTCTTTTATTCCGTAGCGGCGCTTGATAAGCGAGAATATAAGGTCGCCTATCTGGGACGCAACGGAAATGAAAAATCCGAGAACGGCAAACACCCATATGTGCAGAGGGGAGTTTGTGAATTTAGAAAGAAGAAGCCCGTAGCCCATACATCCGCCGATGCCGAAAACTATTCCGCCTATGCTGCCCTCGATCGTTTTGTTGGGGCTGACGGAGGGAATAAGCTTGTGTCGGCCGAACAGGCGTCCGCAAAGATATGCGAAGGTATCGGAAAACCACGGCACGATAAAGGGAAGCAGGTACAGATATATGCCGTGGGGCGCGTTCCTCAGAGCTATGACGGAAATAAAGCCGGTAATTACATAAGAACAGGTGGTGAATGCCACGCAGGTCTTATCGATCGGAACCTTGCCCTCGGAAAGTACGGACACCGCAAACAGTATGGTCAGTACCAGGAACAGGGAAGAGGCATAGGCAGACATAAAATACGACAGGGGTTTTATGGTCTGTGACAGCACCGCTACGATTACCGTCATAACATAAAGGCTGAGAGAGACGATGAAATTACGCCTCATACCCACGCAGCCCAGCATTTCGTATACGCCTACGATTGCGCAAAGTCCGAACACTATGGGGAATGCCAAAGTGTCGGAAAAATAACACACAACCGCTAAAAGCGAAATACCGATAACCGCGGTTATTGATCTTTTCAGCATAGTTCAAACAAATTTCGGCAAATGCCGCGAAAGTGAAACTTCATATTTGTGCGGAAAACAAAATGACGGTTTTCCGCAGCATTTTTCACATCCGCAATACTGAGTCAGACGCCTCCGAAGCGGCGGCTGCGATTTGAAAAGTCGATGACGGCAAGCTGAAGCTGAGCTTCGTCAAAGTCAGGCCACAGGCAGTCCGTAAAGTACAGCTCGCTGTATGCCGACTGCCACAGCAGAAAATTGGACAGTCTGTATTCGCCGCTGGGGCGCACAATAAGGTCGGGGTCGGGGGACGCCGAGGTATAGAGACAGCGGGATATATCGTCCTCCGTGACATGATCGGCACCCTTTGAAATCAGCGTGTTCACGGCGTGGACAATTTCGTCTCTGCCGCCGTAGTTAAGGGCGATATTAAGGGTTAAGCGGTTGTCTTTCGTAAGCTCTTCGAGATACTCGCATTTCTGCCGCAGATCGTCGCCCAGCCTGCTTTTGTCGCCGAGAAAAATATATCTTATACGGTTTTTCTCGTTGTCCTCTCTTGCTTCCTTGATGTAAGAGTCAAGAAGCCGCATGATCTCGTTTACTTCTTTTTCGGGACGCTTCCAGTTTTCCGTGGAAAAAGCGTATGCCGTAACCGTAGGGATGCCCCAGTCGCGGCAGGTGGTAACGGTTTTTTTGAAGACACGCGCCCCTACGCTGTGCCCCGTTTCACGGGGAAGTCCGCGGCGGGTAGCCCATCTGCCGTTGCCGTCCATAATAAAAGCAATATGTCTGAGATTGCAGTCGGAGACGAGCTGCTTCATTTCCTCCGTGCTTTTCAGCGCGGCAGGCTTTTTCTTAAAAATCATAACTTGCTCCGTTATAAAACCTAATTTGCAAGGGAGTCGGTGCCCGGTGCAAAACAGTACGAAACGCCCCGGCGCAGGCGTACCTGCGCCAAGGCGCATCACGAAAAACGCTCTTTATGATCAGAACTGCATGATCTCGGCGCTCTTTGCATCAGTCACCTTATCGATTTCCTTGATATATTTATCGGTAAGCTCCTGAATGAGCTTCTCGCTCTGCTTCTGCTCATCTTCGGTCATTTCGCCGTCCTTCTTTGCCGCTTTTGCAGCGTCAACAGCCTCGCGGCGGATATTTCTGACGGCGACCTTCACTTCTTCGCCCATTTTGGAGACCTGCTTTGTCATTTCGCGGCGGCGCTCCTCCGTAGGCTGGGGGAACATCAGACGGATGACCTTGCCGTCATTCTGAGGGGTGATGCCCAGATCGGAGGCAAGTATTGCCTTCTCGATAGACTTAACCGTGGTCATATCCCAGGGGGAGATTGTCAGGGTGCGGGCGTCGGTGACCTTTACCTCTGCCATCTGGTTGATGGCGGTGGGAGTGCCGTAATACTCAACATTTATTCCGTTGAGCACGGCGGCGTTTGCTCTGCCTGCACGGATAGTCTCAAGCTCCGCCTGATAAACGGATATGCTCTTCTTCATTTTTTCTTCAAAGGGTTTAGTGTCAAGCTTCATAATGTGACCTCCGGAAATGTTATGTGGATATTATTTTCTTACGATTGTGCCGATGTGCTCGCCCTTTGCGACCCGGTAGATATTTTCGGGGTCGTCAAGTCCGAACAGGTAAAGGGGAATGGAATTGTCCATTGCAAGGCTTGCCGCCGTCATGTCTATAACGCCCAGATGATTGGACAGGATATAGTCGTAGGTGACGTCGGAAAGCTTCTTTGCGTCGGGATTTTTTCTCGGGTCATCGGTATAAACGCCGTCTATATTCTTTGCCATGAGAATAACATCGGCGCCGATTTCCGCCGCTCTCAGCACGGCTCCCGTGTCGGTGGAGAAGAAGGGATTGCCCGTTCCCGCTCCGAATACGACTACCTTACCGCTTTCAAGGGCGCGAACTGCGTCGCGCTGCGTATACTGATTGCAGAAGGCATTCATTTCCACCGCGCTCATAACCACGGTGTCAAGTCCCACGGATATGAAAGCGTCCTGAATTGCAAGAGCGTTGACGACGGTTGCCAGCATTCCCATATGGTCGGCGCGTACCCTGTCCATGGAAAGACCCTGACGGCCCCGCCATATGTTGCCTGCTCCCACCACGATTGCCACCTGCACGCCGTCCTTTACGCATTTGCGGACGACGGAGCCGATCTTCTGAATGTATTCGTAGTCGATAACTCCGTCCTTTGCGGAAAGAGCCTCGCCGGACAGCTTCAGAAGAACACGCTTAAAAGATATGTCCATATATTTCTCCGAATTTCTGCGACCGTACCGACGGTACGGTCATGCTGTAATCATACTGCATATATTTTACTCTAAAATATACGATTTGTAAATAGTTTTTTTCAAAACCGCCGTATGTGACGATTTTTTTGTACAATATGTATACCGTAAAACGGCGCAAAAAATACTTGCCGCGTTGCTTTTTTGAGTAAAAAATGGTATACTGTAAAAAACGGCTTTTCGTCATACCGAAACGCCGTATTTCCGGCGGCAGAGTCCGAGGGCAGGTGCTGTAATGAGAGAAAAGGCAAAAAAACGGCTGTGTGCGGTCTGCTGCGTTGCGGCGGCCGTTTTGC
Source organism: Candidatus Avispirillum sp. (assembly GCA_051867715.1). Lineage (GTDB taxonomy): Bacteria > Bacillota > Clostridia > Oscillospirales > CAG-272 > Avispirillum. The sequence goes on along the minus strand of JBJDYY010000210.1, from coordinate 4,683 downwards.
CCGCCGTACTGAGATATGTTCTTACATATATCCGTCTGCCCGAGGGCACTCTGCTGTATCACGGCTCCGGCTTCTGGGGGACGGCGGCGCTGGTTGCGCTGTGCGCTGTTTCCGCCGTTTCGGCATATTATCTCACAAGGCCGTCATACAGGGCGGAAAATGATTGGGAAGAAGAACCCGACGGTGACGTGGGTATTTCGAATGACGCGGGCGGTGCGCAGACCGGGACGGACGGTGTTATGTATGATGAGTATGATGAAAAAGAAGATTATTTCGGCGGGGCGCAGGAGGACTATACGGCTGACAAAGACCCGGTAGAAACAGAATACGGAGAGCTGTATATAAAGAAACCGGAAGGGGAAACACCTAAAGCAAAAAGACCCGACATAGCCTGCGCCATATCGGCTCAGAAGGTGTCTGCCGATATGCCGTGCGGCGACCCTGAGGACGGGGAAGACGGTAAAGACGGTAAAGACGGGGAAGACGGTAAAGGCGTGGACGATGTTCAGCGCGCATGGGAGGATTTCCTCGGAGAGTCCGAAAAGCAGGATGACTCTGTTATACGCGAGCTGTATGAGAATATTCCCGATACTCTGCCGGAGGGCTACGGCTTTACGGAGGAGGACGGAGACGGGGAGACCTGCTATGACGCCTTCGGCGAGGACGAAGAAAATGAGGATAACGGAGACGGCGAGGACGGCGATGCTGCGCGCTGCGACGGCTTCTTGGCTTCTCCCCGGGCACGGCTTATAAAAAAGGGCGCCGCCGCAGTCCTTATTGCCGCCGCTCTTTGCCTGGCGGCGCTGATGTCGGGAGTGTATACTGCCGTAGGAGACGGCGGTGTAACCGTTTCCGGCGCGGGCGGCGGAAAGAGCTATGGCTGGAGCGACGCGGAGTATCTTCAGGTTGAGATGTCCGCGCTGTCCGAAAAGAGGCTCACAGTTAAGGCGTTTATGACAGACGGCGACAGTGTGACGGTTTGTTCCTCGTCTTTTTACAAGACAGCGTACGGAGCCGGAGCGGGCGACAGCGAGATAGCCTTGTGCGCCCGTATTATACGCGCCGCGCACCATAGCGGCGCCGAAATCAGGGCTATTGATGCAGAGCGTTTGTCGGAAGCCTTTACAGGCTCCGATGACGCCGGATATATACAGGAAATAATCAGCTTAAATAATTAGGGAGTGCGGTATGACAGACAGAGAACGCTTTATCGAAATTTTCAAAAACAACATCAAAAGAGAGGGCGCGGAGGCGCTGCTGGACTATATCTGCGGTCCGCAGAGCGATTTTTTCACGGCTCCCGCCAGCACCAGATACCACAATAATTGTAGGGGCGGGCTTGTAAATCACAGTCTTAATGTTTACGACTGCCTCAGAGATTTTCTCACCCGCGAAAGCGTCCGCGAAAAATACGGCATAGATCCGTCAGACGAGACCGTGGCGGTTATTGCACTGCTGCACGATCTGTGCAAGATAAACTTTTACCGCGAGAGCACAAGAAATGTAAAGGATGAAAACGGTGTATGGCAGAAGGTGCCCTATTTTGACATAGACGATAAGCTGCCCTACGGTCACGGGGAAAAATCCGTGTATATTATAACCGGCTTTATGCGTCTCAGCCGCGAGGAGGCTTTTGCCATCCGCTATCACATGGGGTATTCCGACAATGCCGACGCCCGTGATGTGTCTGCTGCATTTCAGATGTTTCCCCTTGCTTATGCGCTTTCCTGCGCCGATATGGAAGCTACGTTTTTTGTGGAGCAGTAAAATGGGGCAGAAAGGGGACAGGCTGAAAACACTCGGCGCGGCTTTCCGGCGGTGACGGACGTGTTTTGAATACCCGACTGCGCCGAAAACAGGGGATTTGCAGGCGTTTTTTGCGATTTCTGCTTACAATCTGTTGACAAAAAGAGAAAAAAACATATAATAATATAATTGTATAAACTTTTTCAGCATTTTACTGCCGCGGTGCGGCAGACTGGAGCATTTTTATGAATAATGAAACCGTAAAGGTGGTTAAATTCGGCGGTTCCTCTCTGGCGGACGCCGAGCATTTCCTGAAAGTCAGGGATATTATTCTTGCCGAGCCCGAAAGACGCTATGTGGTGCCTTCAGCACCGGGAAAGCGCTGCAGCTCCGACACAAAGGTCACGGATATGCTGTACGACTGCTACCGTCTTGCCGAGGAGGAATACGATTTCGGCGAGGAGTTTTCCCTTATTGAGGAGCGCTATAATACCATAATAGCAGATCTGGGTTTGGATCTTGACCTGTCCGGTGAGTTTGAGACCATAAAAGGCGCTTTCAAGTATCACGCGGGCAGCGACTACGCGGCAAGCCGCGGCGAATACCTGAACGGTATAATCCTTTCAAAGCTTATCGGCTACGATTTTATAGACGCAGCCAAGGTTATAAAGTTTTTTGACAACGGCACTTTCGACGCGGAAAAAACGCAGATAATTCTGTCGGACAGACTTACAAGACATGAGCGCGCCGTTATTCCCGGCTTCTACGGCACTCTGCCCAACGGCACCATAAAGACCTTTTCCCGCGGCGGCAGCGATATAACCGGCTCCATTGTGGCGCGGGCGGCTGCGGCCGATCTGTACGAAAACTGGACGGATGTTTCCGGCTTTCTTATGGCGGATCCCCGTGTGGTCGACAATCCCTGCACCATTGATACAATTACTTATCACGAGCTGCGCGAGCTTTCATACATGGGAGCCACCGTTTTGCATGAGGATTCCATTTTTCCCGTGCGTTTCGCGGGTATTCCCATAAACATCAGAAACACCAACGACCCGAGCGCACCAGGCACCATGATAGTACCCTCCGCCGACAGCTTTGACTCCGGCAGAGTTATTACCGGAATTGCGGGCAAAAAAGGCTTTTCCGTTCTCAATATCGAAAAAGACCAGATGAACGCGGAAATAGGCTTCGGACGCAAGGTGCTTCAGGCTATTGAGAAAGAGGGCGCAACTTTTGAACATCTGCCCTCGGGAATCGACACCATGAGCGTGGTGGTAAGCGACGATATTACAGAGAGACAGCGCAGGGATATAATCAATTCCATTTGCGAAAGCTGTGAGCCCGAGGCTATCGCCTTTGAGGACGGTCTGGCACTTATTGCGGTTGTGGGACGCGGCATGGTAAGAGCAAAGGGTACCGCCGCAAGAGTGTTCAAGGCTATTGCGGAGTCGGACATCAACATCAGGATGATAGACCAGGGTTCAAGCGAGATTTCCATAATCATCGGCATAAACGAATGCGATTTTGAAAAGGCGCTTCGCGCCATATATGCCGAATTCGTAAAATAATTCCCGAAAAATGCCGGTGCGCGGCACTTCCCGCAGGAAAAAAGACGGCGAACGCCGTCTTTTAACATTTATGCTCCGTTTTGGTAACGCTGTTCAGCAAAGGCTGTCGGGAAGCTGTGTGCCGCCCAGAATGTGAAAATGAAGATGGGGAACGCTCTGGCAGGCGTCGGGACCGCAGTTTGTAATAACGCGGTAGCCGTTTTTGAGCCCCGAAATTTTCGCGATCTCCGGTATGGCTTCAAATATTCTCGCGACATAGCTGCTGTTATCGGCGGTTATGCCGTCGGCGCCGGAAATGTGAACCTTCGGCACCACGAGAACATGGACGGGCGCCATGGGATTTATATCCTTGAAGGCGTATACCCATTCATTTTCAAATACTTTTGTCGAGGGGATGTCCCCTTTGATTATCGAACAGAAAAGACAGTCCATAATATACTCCTTTTCGCCGCAATGCGGCAGGTTTCAGTTCAGCTATTATATCATTCCGAGAGGGAAAAATCAAGATGTATAAAATTTTCGATGCACACACCCACACCTATCCCGAAAAAATCGCCGCAAAGGCAGTTAAAAATCTGGGGGAGTTTTACGATTTCGTTCCGGAGGGGGACGGCACCTACGACGGACTTTCCGCAAATGCCGAAAATAACGGTGTCCGCGGCTTTCTTCTGTTTTCCGTCGCTACCAACGCCCATCAGGTTACGAAAGTAAACGACTGTATTGCGTCCCTTTCCGAAAAGTCGCGCTGTCAGGGCTTTCAGACTGTGGGATTTGCGGGCATGCATCAGGATTATCCCGATTTTGAAGGAGAAATAGACAGATGCATAAAACTGGGGCTTAAAGGAGTTAAGATACATCCCGACATACAGGGCGTTGACATAGACGATAAACGAATGTACAGTCTGTACTCCGTGATGCAGGAAAGAGGTCTGCCCGTGTTTTTCCATATGGGAGACAACAGAGCGCAGTACCGCTTTTCGGAAGCGAAAAAGCTGTGCCGCGTGCTGGACGATTTTCCCCGCCTTGAGGTTGTGGCGGCACATCTGGGCGGCTATATGGCGTGGGACGACGCCCTTGAATATCTTGCGGGGCGGGACAGGATTTGGTACGACACCTCCAGCGCCCTGTGGGCAATGACTCCGGAGCGTGCAGGAGAGATTATTCATGCTCTGGGAGCAGACAGGGTTATGTTCGGAACGGATTTTCCCGTGAAAAAGCTTGCCGGGGAGATGGAAAGGTTCTTGAAGATACCCCTTGACGAAAAGGAGCGCAGAGATATTCTGTATAACAACGCGGCGCGGTTTTTGCACCTTGACGCTTTGGAGCAGTAATGAATACGGCGGGTACGGCGGATAAAACGGCAAAT
>JBJDYY010000209.1:0-1972 GCA_051867715.1 Candidatus Avispirillum sp. | reverse complement strand
ATTCTGCCGTTTTCGGGGGAAAGCTCGTACAGTCTGTCAAGCAGCAGCATCATGGTTGACTTGCCGCTTCCCGTGCCGCCCAGAATACCGAGGGTGGTGCCGCCCTTCATGGTAAAGTTTATATCGTGAAGCACCTCGGGGCAGTCCTCGTATGCAAAGCTGACATGGTCAAAGGCAATATCGCCGCTCATATCGGGGCGGACGGCGCCTTCCCTGTCGTGCTCGGTATCGGACTCCATTATGTAACGTATGCGCTCAAGGGAAACGCCCGCCTTGCTCATATCGGACAGCATACGCCCAAGCTGGCGGATAGGCCACATAAGCAGGGAGTTGTAGGAGATAAACGCGATGTATTCGCCCGCCTCCATGGAGCCGTTAATGCAGAACACAGCGCCGAATACCACCACAAGCAGTATCTGCGTACCCGACAGAACATCGGCGACGCTGAAAAAGCGGCTCATTATTTTTGCAAGCCGTACCCAAAGTCCGGTGTAGTATTCGTTATGCTCCTCGAAGCGGTCTCTCTCGTACTTTTCCCGTCCGAAAGCGCGCACGACCCGCACTCCCGTAAGGTTTTCCTGCGCCATAGCCGAGAGCTTGCCCTCGTTTTCGTCGCACTTTTCAAACGCCTTGCCCACATTCCTGTGAAATATGAGAGAATAGCCGATAATTACGGGCATGGGAGCCAGGGATACAAGGGTCAGGGGCACATTCATGCTGAACATGAATACCATAGACAGCACCAAAAGCACCACTATGCGCAAAATGTTTGTAAGCTGCTCGGAAATAAAGCTTTTCAGCGTGTCAATATCGGAGGTGCAGCGCTGAATAATGTCGCCTGTGCGGTTTTTCATGTGCCATGAAAAGGGCAGCCGCTCAATTCTCTCAAAAAGAGTGTCGCGCATATTCTTTACAAGGCGCTCGGAGGCGCGGGTGTTGCAGACCCTGAAGCCGTACTGCGCCGCCACCTTTACCAGTGCCACGGCTACTACCGCAAGCGCCATTATCCACAGGTGCTCGCCTAAGTATTCAAAGCCGCCCGCCTTTTCCACAAGCTTCATCACCGGCGCGGGGAAGCTTGCCTCTTTTCCGCCTATGGCGTTGTCCACGGCAGCGCGGATTATCTGCGGATTTATCATTTCCGCAAGAGCGCTGAGCGCCGCCGAAAGCAGTGTCATTATATACATAAAGCGGCAGCCGCGCAAAAAGCCCGGCATAAGCCTTGCCTTTTTGCGCCGAGCGGAGGTGCCGCCGGATGCTGTGTTACAGTTTTTCACAATTCCGTCCTTTTTATAGAGTAGTTTTATAATTATACTACATAATATAATAGCAGTCAAGAGAAAAAACGCCTGTTTTCCCCTTATTCCGTAGGATTTTATATATGCGAGGCGCCGCCTCGCGCTCTGCTCGGGGTGCTTTTGGGAGAAAAGCACCCCGAGACCCCGAAAAACTCAAATAGTGCGAAAAGAATATGGCGTAGCGACATTGAAAATGCCGCAGAAGCGCCATACCGTGCCCCGCGTACAGAGGAACGGGGCTCTGCCCCTGACCCCGGTCAAGGGACTTTTTGAAAAAAGCCCCTTGACAATCCCCAAAAACTTTTGCTCTGATAAGGCAATAGAGAAATCCCCACGCAGGGGTGCCGCATAGGCGGCAAGCGAGAAGAAGCGCGGAAGAAAGTAAACTTTCTTCCGCGCTTCTTCTATCGCTTTACGGACGGCTTCACCGTCCGCCCCTGCGATAAATATTCAACTTGCTTTTCTATCTTTCTATGGGTAACTAACAGTCTGCTATCGACACGCTCCATAGCTTTGCTTTATTTCTGTCGTGAAACTTAAAATTTAGGCTGACGGGACAAACTCTCTCCAATTAGTCGAATGTGTTATGCTCTTGCAACGCAACGCCTTGCAGTTTTAACGTGTCGAGAGGAGAGGAGAGATTCTAAAGAGAGGAGAGGAGACCCATCTCCTTT
>JBJDYY010000208.1:0-9247 GCA_051867715.1 Candidatus Avispirillum sp. | reverse complement strand
CAGGCTGGCGCCGTTGTTCGTCAGCATGGTGTTGTAGCCGTCGGGCAGACGGGTAATAAAGTCATCCGCACCTGCAAGCCGCGCCGCCTCTATACACTCCCCGTCCGTGGCATCAAGTCTGCCGTAGCGTATGTTGTCCATAACGGTGCCGGTAAACAGATTGGTCTCCTGCAAAACGATGCCCAGAGAGCGTCTCAAATCGGATTTTTTTATCTTGTTGATGTTGATGCCGTCGTAGCGTATTTTGCCGTCCGCAATATCGTAGAAGCGGTTTATCAGATTGGTGATTGTAGTCTTGCCGGCACCCGTTGCGCCTACAAAAGCTACCTTCTGACCGGGCTCGGCGTACACGGAAACATCGTGCAGCACCGGCTTGCCCTCTTCGTACTCAAAGTCCACATCGGTGAGCCTTACATCACCTTGAAGCGGCGTATAGGTAACGCTTCCGTCGCTGTGAGGATGCTTCCACGCCCACTTTCCGGTATGTTCGGCGCATTCTTCTATCTCGCCGTCCTTACCCTCTTTTACGTTTACAAGGGTGACATATCCGTCATCGGTCTCGGGCTTTTCGTCCATAAGGGAGAAGATACGGCCTGCGCCCGCCATACCCATAACAATCATATTCACCTGCTGAGAAACCTGATTCACGTTTCCGGTGAACTGCTTTGTCATATTAAGGAAAGGCACTATCATGGAAATGGAGAACGCCATGCCGGAAATGCTTATATTGTGCGCGCCCAATGTTAGGAACAGACCGCCTGCAATAGCGCACAGCACATACAGCACATTGCCGATATTGTTGATGATGGGTCCCAGAGCGTTTGCAAAGGCGTGAGCCCTGAAACCGACTTGATTCAGCTCCTCGTTTATCTCGTCAAACTCCTCGTTTGACTTTTTCTCATGAGTAAATACCTTAACGACCTTCTGACCGTTCATCATTTCCTGAATATAGCCCTCGGTCTTTGCAATGGCGCGCTGCTGACGGACGAAATATGTTGCGCTTCCGCCGCCTACATTCTTTGAAACAAGAATCATGGCAACTACGCCCAGCGCCACCACCAAAGTCATCCATACGCTGTAATAAAGCATAATGAACAGCACGGTGACTACGATTATGGAAGATTGCAGAAGGCTGGGGAGAGACTGGGAAATAAGCTGACGCAAGGTGTCGATATCGTTGGTGTAATAGCTCATGATATCGCCGTGCTTGTTGGTATCAAAATACTTTATGGGCAAATTCTGCATACCGTTGAACATGGCACAGCGCATTTTGTCCAAAAACCCCTGAGTGATATACGCCATAAGCTGTGACTGAAGAGTTATCAGTATGATTGAAACGGCGTACAGCGCAATAAGTGTCAGTACCATGGGCACTATTTCCGCGCTTGCTTCGGCCCAGTTAGTATTTCCTGCCTTTACATATGTTTCAATGACGGCAAGCACTTTTTGCATAAAAATATTGGGTACGGAGTTAACGGCGCCTGCCGCAATAATGCAAATCAGACATATGGGCAGCAGTACGGGGTAGAAAGAGAACATCATTTTCAGTATGCGGAAAAGGCATTTAACATCAAATTCCCGCTTTTGACCCATGGGCACTCCCGCGCCGGGTCTCGGTCCGCCGTGGGGCATTCCCGGTTTAGCCATTGTTCTCACCTCCCGCACTGTTCGTCTGCTGCTCGTATACCTCGCGGTATATGGGAGAAGTTTTCATAAGTTCTTCATGGGTACCCGAAGCTGCAACGGTACCGTTGTCCATAACCAGTATCAGGTCTGCGTCCTGCACCGAGGCTATACGCTGCGCAATAATGATTTTTGTGGTTTCGGGAATATATTCGGCGAAACCGCGGCGTATAAGGGCGTCGGTCTTTGTGTCCACTGCGCTGGTGGAGTCGTCCAGAATAAGTATCTTAGGCTTTTTCAGCAGTGCGCGGGCAATACACAGTCTCTGCTTCTGACCTCCGGAAACATTAGTACCGCCCTGTTCGATATGGGTGTCGTACCCGTCGGGAAAGCTGTTTACAAAGTCATCAGCCTGCGCCAGCCTGCAAGCCTCGATCATTTCCTCGTCTGTGGCGTTTTCGTTGCCCCAGCGCAGATTGTCCTTTATGGTGCCGGAGAACAGCAGATTTTTCTGCAGTACCATGGCAACGGAGTCGCGCAGAGTGTCAAGATCGTAGTTTCTTACATCTACGCCGCCCACCTTGACGGTGCCTACGGTGGTATCGTACAGACGGGGTATAAGCTGCACCAAAGTGGATTTGCTGGAACCGGTACCGCCGATAATTCCCACGGTCATACCGGATTTAATATGAAGATTTACATTTTCCAGCGCGTAGCGGTTTGCGCCCTGCGAGTATTTGAAGCCAACGCCCTCGAAATCCACAGAGCCGTCGGCTACTGTTGTAATGGCGTTTTCAGGGTTGGTAAGAGAGCTTTCCTCGTCCAGTACCTCCACGATTCTCCTTGCGCTTTCCGCCGACATGGTAAGCATGACATATATCATGGACAGCATCATAAGCTGCATAAGCACCTGAATTCCGTAGGTCAGCATGGCGCTCATTTCGCCTACATTTATGGTGGTACCGCCGTTGGAAATAATAATTCGGCTGCCTACCAGCAGTACGAATGCCATATTGAAGTAAACGCACAGCTGAGAAGCGGGAGAGTTCAGAGCGACAATACGCTCTGCCTTTGTAAAGTCACGGCGTATATCCTCTGCCGCCTCGCCGAACTTCTCTTTTTCGTAATCCTCTCGCGAGAAGCCCTTGACAACGCGCATGGCTCTCACATTTTCCTCAACGGATTCGTTGAGACGGTCGTATTTCTTGAATACGCGGCGGAAAGCGGGCATGGCGTTGCGCACGATTATCAGCAGTACCGCAATAAGGAAAGGTACGATAACCACAAAGGTCAGCGCCAGCTTTCCTCCCATAATAAACGCCATTGTAATGGCGAATATCAGCATAAGCGGAGCTCTTATAGCCGTGCGGATAAGCATCATGAAAGACATCTGCACATTGTTTACATCGGTGGTCATTCTCGTAACGAGAGACGAGGAGGAAAACCTGTCGATATTCTGAAACGAGAAGGTCTGAATACGGTGAAACATATCGTGTCTCAGATTTGCCGCAAAGCCGGAAGCGGCTTTGGAGCAGGTGACGCTTGCGGCTCCGCCGCAGCACAGCGAGATTATTGCCATAAGAGCAAGAAGTCCGCCGGTTTTAAGTATTGGTGCCATCTCCACGCCTGCGGAGTCCGTGGCCTTGGAAATGGTATTTATAAGATCTGAAGTGATAAAGGGAATAAGGCACTCAAGTACGACCTCTAAAACAATGAAAATAAAGGTCAGTACCGTAGGCTTTTTATATTCCCTGACACATTTTGCGAGTTTTTTCAGCATTTCTTATCCTTTCAAGTATATGCGGGAATGAAATCAGCCGACCGAGCAAGGGTATAATCAAAGCACCTTGTCGCGTATGTTGTTTTTCATTTTTTCGGCGATGGCAATAAATATTCTAATCTCCTCTTCGGAGAGCCCCTCCGTAAGTGCGGATTCCACCCGGTACATATTTTCTTTCATCATATCGGCAAAAGCCCTTGAAGCGTCTGTCAGCACAAGCTTTTTAAGCCGCGCATCGTGAGGTACACGCTGACGCTTTACAAGCCCTTTTTCCTCCATAAGGGTTACAACTTTGGATGCCGTAGAGCGGGTAATGCAGAATTCCTTTTCCACATCCCTCTGATAAATGTCGCGCCCCTCGTTGCGTGCAATGTAGCAAAGGATCCTGCCGTTGTTGCCGGTGATGCCCTCATACTGACTTTCGCTTTTGCCGGCGGTAAGGTCGATATACCTGCCTATAAGGTTGTCAAGAGAATGAACTTCCTTGCCGACAGAAAAAATTTTATCCTGCTTATTTGCCATGGTTATTTAGCTCCCTTCGTATGAATTTGTCTTGTTTTGTCTTATATACAACTGTTTGACATTCAACATTGTATGCCTGACAGTGTGAATTGTCAACCGGTTTCACAAATCTTTAACAAAAACTTCGTAAAATCCGTGAAAACCCTCGGAGAAACTAATACTATACTTTTTTGCAATACCTGAATCCGTAAACAGATAAAGGTAAATATTGTATATAAAAAATTACTTAACGAACAGAAATAAGTGTTGCATTTTCAATACGTCCATGTTACAATTAACTAAACAATCGGTTAACGGATGGGGTGATGCTATGCGGGTACGAAACAAAGAAGAATACCAGCGTAAGAAAAACGAGATTATGGAAAAATGCTACGAGTGCTACGCGGAGCACGGGCTGGGCGATATCGGCATAAAGGGACTTGCCGAAGCGTGCGGTTTCACCTCTGCCAGCCTGTATACATATTTTATAGGATTGGATGACCTTATCATTCAGTCCACCGAATACTGTATGAGTAAGGTAGAAGACGATTTTATGGCAAAAGCGCCCACGGACGTACATGACCTGTGGCGGTTTATCGACGAGATACCCTACTGGACGGCAGAAAAACACGGCAAGAAATACAGGCTTATGTATCAGGTGTACACCCACCCGAAATACAGGCAGTACGGTCAGAAGTTCTTTAAGGGCGTGGATGATCGGTATACAGAATACGCAAAGAGCCTGGAGCCGAAGCTGGGTATTCCGTACGAGAAGCTGACGCCGCTGATTTTTATACTTGTCAGAGCCTGCGTACACTACGCACTGTTTGAGGATGAGTTCTATCTGAAATCCCAGATAGCGGTGCTCAAGGAAAGTCTTGAACTCTTTATTATGAAATACAATCCGAATGTTATAGCTAAGGAGGCAGAATAAATGAAAAAACGGATTATAAGCATAGTGCTGATACTTTGTATGGTTTTGGCATTTATGCCGCAGGCGGCTGTTGCTGCCGAATCTGACTGGGAGAATGAAATCTGGATCGGTAACACCCCTGTCAACAAGAGCACTAATATGACGGATGACTCCTGGGTATTCTTCCCCCTTTACAATGTTCTGGTATTATCGGATAATTTTATAAGGTCAACAACTTCCAAGCTGTCCGGTTCAAAAGATGAAGCTGTCATCCGGGTCGGAGCAATCGACAACCTTACTATCCAGCTTCAGGGAGATGCCACTATCGGCGTGTCTTCCATACCATTTCTTCCCCCGGAGGCTGCAAACGGCGTAAGTACCTACGGTATTTATGCGCCGAATACGAGTCTGGCAATTGAAGGTACCGGCACTCTTAATGTGAATTCAAACGCCAATGCTATCTGGTGCAAGGATTTAAGAGTGGAAGGTCCGACCCTGAACTGCAACTCTTTCCGCACGGCTATCAGAGTCATTGACAGCAGTGCATCTATTGATAAGGCAGCAACAAGAGGCAATATGCTTGTCAAGAGCGGCGCAACAGTCACCGCCAAGACAACATGTGGCAGCGGTCTATATCCCGAAACATTCGTCCTGGGCGGACACGGTGCCGATTACAGAGACAACGGCGGTGCCGCCATTCTGGTATCCGGATCACTCACAGTTGAGAATTCAACGGTAAATGCTGAAAATTCCTGCAATGAGCTCCCGACTGTTACATCCGGTTTTAAGGGTATTCTTGATAAATCAAATGTTTTCTACGGAAATTCGTTCTGTACAACTATCTTTGTCTGGAATGATCTGACGGTTTCCGGAAGCGATGCATCTGTTACAGGCAAGTTAAAAAACACGACAAGCGGATATATTGATGACTCGAAAAGAAATATTTTCAAGTTTGGCGCTGTTGTAGCTAATAAAATGTATGTCAAAGAAGGCGGAACGCTTGAAGGATTTATTACTACTACATATCATTCGGAATATGCACAGGGACTAAGAAGAATTCATTTTGATGGTTATGGACTGATGCTTCCAAATGCATTAATCAGCCGCAGCGGTGAAGGCACCGTAAGAGCCGGTATCGTAAATATTGATGTTGCGGTTGAGTCTCCCGAATATGCAGACAGCCCATATTATGCAGCAGAGGATTTCAGTCCGACAGAGAAATACGGAAACCATCTTGAAATAACCATCGGCAAAGTATCGACTGTCTATTTGCGTACAACCGACAGCGGTCCGGAATTTTCTTTCCAAAGCAACTTCGGACGTGCTTATTCTCTTGACAGTACGACAATCGACCTTCGCGATTTCTCCAATTCGGTCTTTGCTCAAAACGGTTGCTTGCCTGAATGGGGATTCCCGAAAATATATGTCAAATCGGGCGACTGGACAATCATTCCGCCCGGCGAAACCGAGGCAGACTACTACATTGAAGGCGGAAGCCTGACAATCCGGCCTCAGGATGGCATGAAGTACGCAGGAGGAAGCGCACAAATTGAAGTAGGAGCAACGCTGAACATCGACGGAGACGGTATCGCCAAAAACTGGGACGTTTCCGCCTGCCGCGGTACATACAGTTCCGGAGGTACACTTAGATTTGTCAGCGGAACAGTGGAAAACGCCTCGGCAAGCATAGGAATCAGCGTATACATACTTGGCGGAAACATTAATTTCAATCCAATTCCTATGATGCAAAACGTGAAAAACGGAGACGGTACAAAGCTTTACAAAGACGTTTACCTCATGGGGTCAAAAGCGGATGAGTTGGTATTGATCAATACCGGAGAAGGAACAATAACTCCCGAGGGCAGTTATTATTATCCGATCGGTTACGATAAAGCTCTTGTTGTCTGGACTGTCAATGATCTTCCAATAAATTATGTCACAGTAGCGCCGGAAGACGGAGAGACCTACAACCTTATCTCCGGAGGGGTCATTGAGAGCCTCGGAAACGAATACCACAGCCTTGTTAGAGCCGAAAGATATAAGGAATTCGTTCCCAATCCTAACTATAGATTTTACAGAAATCCCGACGAAAGCGTCACTATGAATGCTGCGGGCAGTATAAATACCTATGAGAACCGGCTTGATTCAGCGTTTTATGGTCCTTACCTGATCAGTTCTGTAACCGATTTGGACAGCAGCCTTCGCGCAGAGTGGTCATACCAGAATGATAACGGCGAAAAGGTTGTTGTGGGCGGAAACTCGCTTACCTGTACAATCGACGATTTAAGTGATATCGTAAACTACCGTACTTACACCTGCACGGTATATGAAATAGCTGCGGACGGAAGCGAGAAAGCAATAGGTTCATATAATGCCAACGTTTATGTCATGAGATGGAAGCAGCCGGACACCATATATGCCGCTGTCGGTCAAGAAGTCACCTTTACCGCAAGTCCGTCAGAAGAAACGGAGTGGGCAGCAGGCTTTTTGAGCACGATGAAGTGGCAGGTAAACAAAGGCGCAGGCTGGGAGGATATCCCTGATTCCCAAACAGACAGCTATACTGTCACGATTACAGAGGAAAATGCAGCCTGCAAATACCGCCGTGTTATCAGCGGTTTTCGTATCGGCAATTTTGATAAACATGAATCCAATATCTACGTCGAAATGAATTCGCCTGAACTGTCGGCGATCCTTGTGCCGGAGATCACTTCTCAGCCGCAAAGTATAAGGATTCAGGAGAATGACACAGCAAAGCATGAGCTTTGTGTGAGTGCAAACAATGCGGAAAGCTACCGGTGGCAGAAGAAGGTTGACGGCACCTTTGTTGATATTGAGGGTGAAACCTCAAGCACACTGGAGGTTGGCGTTGAGGATGTCGGAACCTATCGCTGTGTAGTAAGCAACAGGTTCGGCGAAACTGTCAGCGAGGAAGCAAGCGTGGAAAAAGGCTTGGCTCCCTCCTGCGGCACCCTCTCCGGAGTCAAGGTAACCCTCGGTGCAAAAGCTCAATTTAATGTCGGCATTTCCAATGCGCCGGGGGATGGCAGCGTATCCGTCAAGTGGCAGTACAGCGCAGATGACGGGGCTACATGGGTCGATGTGGTAAGCCCGGACGAAAGTGAAAACATCAGCATGAATGTCTTAGTGATGGAGTTTTCGCAGATTTGGTCGGACGGTACCGTAATCAGACGCTATGAGATCCGCTCATCCGACATGACGATTAAGAAGACAACTGCCGATATGGACGGCTGGAAGGTGCGCTGTGTGCTGACTGATGCGGTTGGCGTGTATTATTCAAATACCGTCGAACTCAGCATTGAGATGCCCGACTACACCGTCAGCTTTAACACCGACGGCGGCACGGAGATTGCCTCCAAGACACCTGTGAAATGGGAGGACAAGGTGCTTGACGGTGTTTCCGAGCCCACAAAGGACGGCTGGAAATTCATCGGCTGGAAATACGGAGATGTTTCCGTTACGTCGGAAACCGTTTACAAAGACCTTGCGGCAGACGCTACCGTTACGAGTATTGAGCTTAAAGCACAGTGGGAGGACATTGCCGCACCCACGGGTGAGATCAGTATCGGTGAAAACAGTTGGAAAGCATTTCTGAACAAGATCACCTTCGGTCTGTTCTTTAAGGATACGCAGACGGTAACAATCACGGCAAGCGATAACAGCGGCGAGGCGGTAACGGTTTCGTATCTGTTAAGTGATAAGGCTATTGCAGAAGATAAACTGGCTGAAAAGGAATTTATTACCTATACTGACGGGTTTGACATTGTACCGAATAACGAGTGGATTATTTATGCAAAGCTTACCGATAAAGCAGGTAATGTAAGTTATTTGAGCTCGGACGGTATTGTGCTTGATAATGTTGCCCCTGTTATTTCCGGTATAGAAAACGGCAAGACCTACTGCGAAGCGCAGACTGTAACGGTTGACGAAAAGTATATTGACAGCGTAACGGTAACGGTCAACGACAAAATAGTATCACTTGACGAAAACGGTCAGTTTACGCTGAATCCCTCACCGGGTACTCAGACAGTTATTGCCACCGATAAGGCGGGCAATGTATCTGCCAGATTTCTTGTAGCGGTGAATTACGGACACACGGCGGGCAGCGATGACGGCGACTGCTCAACACCTGTTTACTGCATTTATCATCCGGATACGGTTGTGGTTGCGGCAAAATCTCACGATTTCAGCGGGCAGTGGCACAATGACGAAAGCGGACATTGGCACGTTTGTCAGAATGACGGCTGTACCGTCGCCGAAACCGAAACACCTCACTCCGGCACCGATGACGGAGACTGCACCACTGCGGTCGTCTGCGAATGCGGCTATACAATTACAGCGGCGAAATCTCACATTTTCAGCGGCGCATGGCACAATGACGAAAACGGACACTGGCACGTTTGTCAGAA
>JBJDYY010000207.1:0-2017 GCA_051867715.1 Candidatus Avispirillum sp. | reverse complement strand
CAAAAGTTTTTTGGAGTCCTTAGAACCTTTTTCTCAAAAAAGGTTCTAAGCGGTGCGCGAGGCAGAGCCTCGCATATGCTCAGCGGGGTACGGGGCGGCGCCCCGTTTATCGTCGGGGTGCGGGGCAGCGCCCCATATCCTTCCGGTGCACGAGGCAGCCCTGTCTTTGCTTGAAATATATGCTTTTATATGCTTGAAAAAAGGTGAAAAGGGTTATATAATAATGTATATAAGCTGTTTTACGGATATTTCGGAAAAATGCGGGAAAAGAAAGGACTTTTGAGTATGAAGCGCAGAATACTGGTCATAAGCTCCGCAAATATGGATTTCGTTCAGAGAATGGCGCGTTTGCCCGACGCCGGTGAGACTGTGGTGGAGGACGCCTCCTACGCCTATGTGCCCGGCGGCAAGGGACTCAACAGCGCCGTCACTTTTGCGCGGCTGGGCGGGGACTCGGTGCTGTGTACCCGTGTAGGCCGTGACGACAACGGAGACAGACTTTGTTCCTTTTTTGCCGGCGAGGGTGTGGACACCCGCTTTGTCTGCCGCGACAAGACTCATCCCACAGGTCTTGCTTCCGTCATGGTTGAGGAGGACGGCACAAACCGTATTGTGGTTTATCCGGGCGCCGGGCACTGCCTTTCCCCCGACGATGTGGAGGAGGCTTTCAACTGCTATCCGGACGGAGTATATCTCCAGCTTGAAATACCGGAGCGTACCGTTATTGCCGCGGCGCGCTTTGCAAGAGAGAAAGAGATCCCTTTGTTTGTTGACACGGGCTCCGTGCGTCCCGAGTTTCCTCTGAGCGAGCTTGTAAGCGCGGAGATCATATCCCCCAACGAGGCGGAATGTCTGTCGCTTACGGGAATTGCTCCCGATTCGGTGGAAAACTGCCTGCGCGCCTGCATTCGCATTGCCTCTTCGGTGGACGCGAAATATATTGTTCTGAAGCTGGGGCACCGCGGCTCTTTTGTATACGACGGCAAATACTATCATCTTATTCCCGCCCACAAGGTGGACGCGGTGGACACTACCGCCGCGGGAGATGTGTTTACGGCGGCGCTGAGTTATGCATATTTGCAGCGCGGGGATATTCTTGAAGCGGCGCGCTTTGCCACTCTTGCCGCCGCTGTCTGCGTCACGCGGCCGGGAGCGTCAAGCTCCATTCCTACCCTGAGAGATGTGAAGCTCTTTGCCAAGAGCGTCAAAGAGGCGTCGCGCTGAGAAACGGGCGGCGACGGGAGCACAATATGCGGCAGATGTAAGCGGCGCGTGTATCGCGTGTATCAACTATGAGGAGCAATTTATATGGCTAAGATCATTATGGGCGTCGATTACGGCGACGCAAGGACGGGACTTGCGCTGAACGCGGGCAGCTTTGCTTTCGGCGCGGGCTGTGTGCGCGCAGAAGGCATGAGACGCACCGCAGAGGAGGTTGCCGCAGCCGCAGCCGAAAAATCGGCCGAGCTTATTGTGGTGGGGAATCCAATAAATATGAACGGCACGGAGGGTCCGCGCAGCGAAAAATGCCGCGCTTTTGCCAAAATGCTGGGAGAGCTTTCGGGGATTCCCGTAGAACTGTATGACGAGCGGCTTACCACGGTAAGCGCGCACAATATTATGTCGGAGCTTAATGTGCGCGGCAAAAAGCGCAAGGATAATGTGGATGAACTTTCGGCAACCATAATTTTGCAGGATTATATTGACAGGCACAAAAACGACAAGTGATCGGGGATTTGCAGTGGTGCTGCCGGAGCAACCCGTTAGTCATATGCGGGTCGCTGCCCCGCCCCCGCTCAGGGTGCTTTTTAGAGAAAAGCACCCCGAGACCCCGAAAAACTCAAATAGGATAAGGGAAAATAGTATTTTCAAAGCGTGCCGAAGGGTGCGCTTTGTTTTTGGGGATTATAGAGATAGAATTCAGACTTGGTTATTAGCTGATAGAAATGAAGTTGGAAAACATCGAAGGGACTGCTGTCCCGTCAGCAGCCCCTCCGAGCCATCCCGCACGGCTAAA
>JBJDYY010000206.1:0-2022 GCA_051867715.1 Candidatus Avispirillum sp. | reverse complement strand
ATCCCGCGGCTTGCGGCGTACTTTCTCAGCTCGCCCCACTGCTTGAAGAACAGATACTGTATATAGACAAACAGACGGATGTCGTCGGACAGAAGCTCCGTGTATTTTTCCACAGCCTCAGGACTACGCAGTCTTATGTCCTCGTCCTCCCACTGGGTCCAGGCGCGCATACCGAAGTGCCGTTTCAGCGCCATAAACAGAGCATAATCGGAAAGCCAGCCGCTGTTTTCCCGCATAAACTCCAAGGTTTTTTCGGAGTCACGCTGCCAGCCTCTGTCAGCCGCCGCTTTAAGTATCTTAAATCTGGTATCGTATATTTTGCCGTACTCGACTTTTTCGTCGCTGACTTCCCCGTCGGCGCTGTCCGCCTCCTGGCGTGTCAGCAGTCCGTCCTCCACTAAAAGGTCAAGGTCTATAAAGTACGGATTCCCCGCAAAAGTAGAAAAGCTCTGATAGGGAGAATCACCGTAGCTTGTAGGTCCTACGGGCAGAATCTGCCACCATGACTGCCCAGCATCATGAAGAAAATCAATAAATCGGTATGCCGCCTCGCCCATGGTACCTATACCGTGCTTTGATGGAAGCGCCGACACCGGCATCAGTATGCCGCAGCTTCTTTTGAACATAAACACCTCCGTCCTGCCGCAACGCGGCGAAAACAATTAAAATCATATTGCCGTTTGACCGTATTGAGAGCCGACGCATACGGCGCGCACAGATCACCCGCCCGTTTGCACAAGCCCCTATCCGGAGCAAGCCGCGGAATATCCGCGGCTTGCAAAAACTGTATTCTCAGCCCTTTACCGCTCCTGCGGCAACGCCTTTGATAATATGCTTCTGACAAAGCAGATAGAACACTATAACGGGAACGATGCTGAGCATAATAAGCGCCATTGTAGCGCCCATATCTACCTTTCCGTAGCTTCCCTTCAGGTACTGAATGTGAATGGGAATAGTCTTGTACTTGTTTACATCCAATACAAGGTAAGGCAGGAGGTAGTCGTTCCATATCCACATGATTTCCAGAACACCGACGGAAATCATGGTAGGCTTCAGCATGGGAAGAACTACGCCGAAGAAAGTGCGGATAGGTCCGCAGCCGTCAATGGCGGCGGCTTCCTCAATTTCCAGCGGAAGCCCCTTTACAAATCCCACGAACATAAATATGGCAAGTCCCGCACCGAAGCCGAGATACACCACGGGTATGGTATAAGGGGTGTTGAGATGGAGAGCGTCAGCCGTACGGGACAGGGTGAACATAACCATCTGGAAAGGCACCACCATGGAGAACACACACAGATAGTAAACTATGCGGCTGAACCTGCTGCCCACTCTGGCAATATACCAAGCCGCCATGGAAGTACCGAACAGTATAAGCGCCGTTGATACTATTGTTATAAGCAAGCTGAACAGAATTGATTTTACAAAGGGATAGTTGCCGTAGGTCATACCCTTTATAAAGTTAGCCAGCCCCGCAAAGGACTCCGCCGTAGGCAGCTTGAAGGTCTCAAGGCTTACGAAGGAGTTAAGCTTGAAGGAGTTCATCAGCACCACAAATATAGGGGCGACCCAAACCAGAGAAAAGAGAGAGAAGAAAACCGTAAGGATCGCTTTTGATACTTTTTCGCCTCTGATAGTTGAAGCCTTTGCCATTACTGCTGCACCTCCTTTGAACGGGTAGCCCTGAGCTGAATAAGACCGATAGCGGCCACAAGCACGAAGAAGATAACCGCCTTAGCCTGCCCCACTCCTCTGTTGGTAAGGTTTTCGTTAAAGGAGTTTACAATATTGAGGGCAAGCATTTCCGTAGTTTTTATGGTCTGACCGTTTATCATCTGGAACGGTCTGCCGTCCGTCAGCGCCAGGTTCTGGTCAAAGAGCTTGAAGGAGTTGGTCAGCGTAAGGAAGGTGCAGATAGTGATAGAGGGCATCATATTGGGCAGAGTTACATGAATAAGCGTCTGCCACCGCGACCACGACGGACGACCAGGAGGTCGTCGCGGAGGATTTCCGTCATTACGA
>JBJDYY010000205.1:0-9408 GCA_051867715.1 Candidatus Avispirillum sp. | reverse complement strand
CCGGGCAGGGTGGCTCGGAGGGACTGCTGACGGGACAGCAGTCCCTTCGAATAATCCTCTCTCCACTTCTGTCAGCTAACAATCAAGTCTGAATTCTGTACCAAATACCACCGCTTTGCACTAACTGAATTTCGCCGCTTTACGGATATTTATACCTCTCGCCGCAATTTCAACTGCCCTGCTTTTGAAATTGCCAAAAATTATTTGCCGTTTTTGAAAATTTCCTGTTGACAAGAGAGATGTTTTCTGTTATAATCTTTCTTGCGCAAGCGGTTAAAAAGAATGCCGGTGTAGCTCAGCTGGTAGAGCAGCTGATTTGTAATCAGCAGGTCGGGGGTTCGAGTCCGTCCACCGGCTCCACCTCAATTCGCACTTGTGAATTTAATATATGGGGGAATTCCCGAGCGGCCAAAGGGGGCAGACTGTAAATCTGTTGTCAGTGACTTCGTTGGTTCGAATCCAACTTCCCCCACCAACAAAAAAGCCTCTTTTGTCTACCGGACAAAAGAGGCTTTTTTGCGTGATGCGTTCCTTGCGGAACGTGATGCGGCTTCGCCTGTGATGCACGCCTTGCGCGTGCGGGACGCATCGCATCGCCTATCTCAGTGTAGCTGCATCACTCATCACTTTTTTGCAATGAGGGTTTCGCAATGTGAAATGCCTGCGGGCGTGGGTGGATTTATTTCATTTCTCTTTCCGCATAAGCGGAAAATTTCTCAAGCGCCGTCGGCACTTATTTCACATTTTGCATCAGCAAAATATTTCACAGTTCACGGCAGTAGATCATTTCATATTTTGCCGTGAGACAAGTAATTTCACTTTTCAGTGAGTGCAAATCCATCTGTAAAACGCCAAAACTTTGCTTTCGTTCCAAACTATAACAAAACAGCACTTGATTCATACCGATTTCAAGTGCTGTTTTACTTAACTTTATCAGTTCTTCCGATTAAATAATCCGCCGAGACATTATAAAGATCACATAGCTTTATTAAATCGTCAATTTTAAGTTCTGCTCTTCCGGTTTCGATATGATTGTATCCCTGCTGAGATTTGTTCAATATTTTACCTACCTGTGCTTGAGATAAATCGTTATCCTCCCGCAAATTTCTCAATCGCTCTCTGTAATCCATTACATCTCTCCACTTTTTTATAAATAGTATCATACTCATATTTTGAGTATTGACATTTACTCAATAATTGAGTATAATAATTGCAAAAATATATGGGAGAGCGCATATGGAATACTTTATAATCTTTGATATTTCCATTTTTATTCTATTAGCAATTATATTACTGATTTTTGGACTGAGTATAATCAGTAATATAGAACTGTTTGTTTCACAACATATTACTGATGTTATGGTGGTAGCCATAATTTTTATAGCGATTATGTCGATAATATTATTGGTTCTCACAAATATTATAAATAAGAAATTCAAATTCAGAAGTATACTTAACTGCTTCCTCTCTTTACTGGCAGGATCTCAGTTTGTGTTTTATTTATATAATGGACTGCAAGGGTTAGCAGGTCATACGACTTTATCGAGAATATTTCTGTTTATTCTTTTTTTAGTTTACGGTATTATCAATATCGGCGTATATCTGTATGCCGATTTCTGGATATTCATGGGTTGCTGTGGTCCTGATAATGATAAATCCGATAGGGTACCCGGTTTTTTAGCTCCTATATTAGTGTGTGGGGTTGGATGGATCGTTAATGCAATTATTTTTGCATAAGTTTATGAAATTACGCAAATAAAAGTGCAAAAACAATCAAAAAGCCCCGTCGCAAGACGGGGCTTTTTAGGGATCAATATTTAAGCAATGGCATATAACTATTTTCGTTCAGCTAAGAGGCTGGATTTCATCGGACTGGCCGAAGTTTATAAAGGCGTCGTAGCCTCTTTGGGCGTATCGGCTCAGAATTTTGCCGGTCTTTTTCGTTTTGCGGCTAAGCGCCACATCGTAGTCGCCGCGAAGCTGCTCCGCTTTTTCCTCCGCTTCGGCGAAGTTTTCGGGGTCATACATTATTACAAGCTTCTTTCTGCCGCCGGGCACGGTAAACCCGCCGCGGTCTTTGAGAATTGAGAATATGCGCTCAAAGCCGATGGAAAAGCCTACGGCGGGGATGTCTTCGCCTATAAAGCGGCCGATAAGATTATCGTAGCGTCCGCCGCCAGCGATCGCTCCGCTGAATTCGTCACTTCTGACCTCAAAAACAGTACCGGTATAGTAACCCTGACCGCGCACAAGGGTAATATCGAATTCAAGCTTTACTTTGCCCTTTGATATTTTCGTGACCGTATCGCAGATGTATCTGAGCCGTGCGGGCGCGTCGGAATCTCCCACAAGCTTCTCCGCGTCCTCAAGGGTTATATTTTCCTTTGAGAAAAAGCTGCAGAAGCCGTCAACGGCGGTGCTGTCAAAGCCCTCGTCGCAAAGCTCCTGTTTTACGCCCTCCGCGCCGATTTTATCCAGCTTATCAAGAGTGATGCAGGCGCGATCCAGTCTATCCTCGGGAAAGCCCAGAGAGCAAAGCAGGCTTCTAAGTAGGGTGCGGTCGTTTATCTTTACGGTAAAGGCGCCTATTCCCGTGCGCTCAAGAGCCTTTGCGGTGGTGAGAATAAGCTCGATTTCGCATTCGGGATCGGAGGAGCCGATAATATCTATGTCGCACTGGACAAATTCCCGCAGTCTGCCCTTTTGCGAGTTTTCCGCACGGTACACTCTGTCTGTCTGTATTGCCTTAAAAGGCAGGGAAAGCTGTGCTCTGTTATTTGCAAAATAGCGGCACAGGGGGAGCGTCAGGTCGTAGCGCAGACCCATATCGGAAAGCTCCTTGACATCTCCGCTTTCCAGGGCGCGGTTCAGCTTTTCGCCGCGCTTCAGCACCTTGAATATAAGGTTAAGGTTGTCGCCGCCGTCGCTTTTGTCCAGATTTTCGGCGTCCTCCATTATGGGGGTGATGACATGCTCAAAGCCGCTGTTTCTGTAAGTGTCTATAATAACGGACTGAAGATAGTCGCGTATTTCGGCGTCGGCGGGCAGGTAGTCGTTCATACCCTTAACTGTTTTTGTTCTCATTGCTTTTCCTCTTTTCCTGTGACGTCTGTCATCTGTCATCTGCTGTCTTATGCTATGATACCATTTGCGCCCCTTTTTGTCAACAGCGGCGGAGCAAATACGCCGCCCTTCGGGCGGCGCGGCTTATAAAAATTATGGATGTTCTATTCAAATTCGTACACAGACAGAATATCTCCGCCGCCGTTTGCAAAAACGACGGTGCTTTTTCCGTCCTCAAAGCAAACTTTCGGATAAAGGTCGCTGTCTGCCGGAGCCTGAGAGCGGAATTCCGCCCGCAGAGTTTTGCACTCTCCCGAGTTTTTTGCATATGACATGGCAAGCTCCGTAAGCTTTACGTTATTGGCGTGTCCGTTGGTGTCCGTAAGCTCTTTGTCCACTGTGCGCGGGGGGAGTGGCTTCGTATGAGCCGGGACGGCTATGCGGCGCGAAGCCGCGGGCAGAGGTGCTCTTTCTGCGGCGTCGCACTCATTCCAGAGACCGGGCGGGGTTTCTGCCGGCTGCTGTTTTGCCACATCCATATACACCCACAGCGTATCTCCCGCCGCAAGCAGCTCGCCGGACTCTGAGTACATAAACAGAGACTTTTTGCTGATGGAGCCCGCCGTATAGTATATCCCCGTTGAAAGGGTGACTCTGTCGCATATATGCGGCATTTTTTCGGCATGTATGTACCAAGAGAGAAGATACCAGGTGCAGCCCGTTTTCTTTGTGTATTCCTCTCCCAGACCGCGGTCGGCGGCGTGAAAATAGCCGCAGTCCTGAAACAGACGGAGCAGTCCGCGCATGGAAAGCTTTCCGTCGGAGTCAGCCTCGCTGTACCGGATTCTTACGCTTATATCATACATTTTTTTCGCTCATTTCGTTTTTCCAGAACATTTCAAGGAGTATTTTGAATTTTCTATCGTCCAGAGGTGCAACTCTCAGATTTTTAACGGTTTCGTCGCTGAGTTCTCCCGTTTTTCCAAGCTCCGCTCCCGCCGCTTTGTATTTTTCAAGGTAGGTTTCCATACGCTCCCACAGCTCGGGGATGGACAGAAGCTTTCCCTGGGGGCACAGTAGGGCGTAATAGTTTTCCTTGCCGCAGATGCAGTCAAGCTGAGAGAGCAGGGAATCGTATATAAGATCGGTCTGGGCGTAGCCGCAGGTGGATACTACCACAAAGCGCTTGCCGCTCATATCGTAGCGGAAGCCGTGAAATGGGATGCCCTCCACGGGAAGCTGTCCCTCGTAGGTGTTCATTATGCTCAGCATTCTGTCGGTAAAGACCTTGACTGTGCCGGGCATACCGAAAAAGTAAAGGGGAAAGGATTCGATTATTAAATCGGCTTCCATTATTTTCTGCTTCAGCATGGGGATGTCGTCGTCTTTGATAACGCACTCGCCCGCCGTTCTTCCCCAACAGCTGAGACAGCCCATACACTGTTTAATACTGCAGTCGGTAAGGCATATTTCCTCTATACTGCACTCCCGGCTTTCTTTTATGCCCTCGGCAAATTTTCTGGCAACCCGCAGGGTACAGCTTTTTTCTTTTTTAGGGCTGCCGTTCAGCAAAAGAACCTTATACATTTTTTATACCGATCTCCTCATATCTGCCGATCTTGCGGTACTTTTCGTACCTGTCCGCCGTAAGTTTCGCGGGGGATTTTTTCAATAGTTTTTTAAGCGTGGGGTAAAGCTCTGCCGCCATACCCTCTGTCATTTTTTTCGTCTGCTCGGGTGTGAACTCGACCGCCTCGGCAACCACTTTTTCCACTATTCCCAGCTCTTTAAGATCGTCTGCAAACAGGTGCAGATTTTCTGCAGCCTCCGACACGCGTGAGGGGTCTTTGAACAGGATGCTGGCGCAGGATTCGGGGGATATTACGCTGTAATAGGCGTTTTCAAGCATCCACACCTCGTCCGCTATTGCCAGAGCCAGGGCACCGCCGCTGCCTCCCTCGCCTGCCATAACGGTGACGATGGGGGTTTTCAGCGTCATAAGCTCGTAAAGGTTTTCGGCGATAGACTGACCTTCTCCCCGCTTTTCCGCGTCGTGACCGCAGCTTGCGCCCTGAGTGTCCACAAAGCAGACAACGGGGCGGCGGAATTTTTCCGCTTCTTTCATAAGCCGCAGGGCTTTTCTGTATCCCTCGGGCAGCACACAGCCGAAGTTTCTGTACATTCTCTCGTTAAGGGAATGACCTTTTTCAATTCCGATGACAGTAACGGGCATATCTCGAAGCCATGCCACGCCGCCCATTATTGCGTGGTCGTCTCCGAATTTGCGGTCGCCGTGAAGCTCCGTAAAGTTGGTAAATATGGCGTCTATATAGTCCTTTGAGGTGGGGCGCCCCGCCTTTCGGGAACATTTGATTCTTTCGTAAGCGTCCATTTTTCGCTTTTCCTTTCCGGGGGTGGCTTTATCTGCGCCGTTTCTGCGCCGCGCTGTGAAGGCTCAGCATATCGGACATAAATTTTCTCTGGTCCTCCCGCTTTACGATAGCGTCAAGAAAGCCGTTTTCAAGCTGAAATTCCGCGCTCTGGAACCCCTCGGGAAGCTTTTCACCCGTGACCTGTTCAATGACGCGCTTGCCGGCAAAGCCGATAAGTGCCTCGGGCTCCGCGATTATCATATCTCCCAGCATTGCAAAGCTGGCGGTGACTCCGCCTGTGGTGGGGTCGGTCAGGCATACGGTGTAAAAAAGTCCCGCGTCGCTGTGCAGCTTTACCGCTCCCGACACCTTTGCCATCTGCATAAGAGAGACCATGCCCTCCTGCATTCTTGCGCCTCCGGACGCGGCATATCCCACAACGGGCAGGCGGCGGCGTGCGGCGTACTCAAACAAAGCCGCCAGCTTGTCCCCCACAACGCTGCCCATGGAGCCCATCATAAATTTCGGCTCCATGACAAATATGCAGCAGGGATTTTTGCCGATTGTTGCCGTTCCGCATACAACGCCTTCGTTCTCTCCGCTGGCTTTCTTTGATTTGTCAAGCTTTTCGCCGTAGCCGGGAAAGCGGAGAGGGTCGTCGGTGGAGACGCCGCTCCAGAATTCTTTGAAGCTTTCGGGGTCGGTAACGGACGCAATTCTCTGTCTTGCGGGAAGCTTGTTGTACTTGCCGCACAGGGGGCAGATGTACATATTCTCTGCCATATCCTTGCCCGAAACCTGTCCTTTGCATTTTTCGCAGGTAACAGTTTCGGGGAGGGTGTATTTTTCGCTCATGTTCTGATATTTCCTCCGTCACAGACCCAGCGCCTGAATTGTCTCTTCAAGGCTTGCCGCGTCGCCGACTCTCAAAATCTTCACATCCTCCGGCAGTATTCTTTTTACAAGGCCGGAAAGGGTGGAGCCTGCGCCCACTTCAATAAAAGTATCAACGCCTGCGGCGTACATATTTCTTATGATACTCTCCCAGCGCACGCTGTTTGAAGCCTGTCCCGCCACGGTTTTTGCAATGTCAGCCGCTTTTCCTGGATAGGGCTCGCCGGTGGTGTTTGAATATATGGGGACTGAGGGGGATGACAGGGTCATACCCGCAAGAGCCTTCTCAAGAGCCTCGGTAGCGGGGCGCATAAATGGGGTGTGGAAAGCGCCGCTTACCGCAAGCTTTACCGCTCTGCCGCCCAGTTTCTTTATCTCGTCGCAGAAAGCGTCGATTTCTTCTGCCGCTCCCGCACAGGCAAGCTGTCCGGGGCAGTTGTAGTTGACGGGGTATACATTGTCAAAATGCCCGCATACTTCCTCTACCGCGCAGTTGTCAAGCTTCAGCACCGCCGCCATGGAGCCGGGATGCTCTTTCGCGCACTCTGACATCGCCTCTCCTCTTGTGACGACAAGCCGAAAGGCGTCAGCGTCGCTCAGCACCTTGGCGTATGCCAAAGCGGGTATCTCGCCCAAAGAGAAGCCTGCAACAGCGTCGGCACTGAGTCCTGCGGCTTCAAGCGCTCTCGCACAGGCAAGGTCTGCAAGGAACAGACAGGGCTGTGTGTTTTCCGTAAGGGTGAGGACATCTCCGGGACCTTTGAAACAGGTTTTCAGTGTGCCGGGACGGACGCCCTCTCCCATTTGGAATACGGCGCGTGCCGCGTCGTTTGTATCGTACAGATCTTTTCCCATGCCCACCGTCTGGGCGCCCTGACCTGCGAAAAGAAGCGCTGTTTTTGACATATGCTTTTGCCTTTCTTGAATGAAAAATAGGTTTTGCCGTCAGCCGTTAAGGCTTTCTTTCGGTATGGCGGTAAAGACCATGGAGCCTTTTGCACGCACCTGTCCGTCCACCTCTGCCACCGCGTCGAAATATGTAAGTGTGCCGCCGCTCTGAGTCTTTGTGACCTTAAGGGTCAGGGTGTCTCCGGGAAGCACGGGCTTCACGAACTTGAACTTGTCCACTTTAAGCAGTACATACAAAAGGCTGTCGTCGGTGCCGTCTCCCTCTATGACAAGGGAGCAGAGCTGAGCGCAGCTTTCGATAATAAGCACGCCGGGCATTATGGGTGTACCGGGGAAATGCCCCGCAAAATAGGGCTCGTTGATGCTGACATTCTTAATGCCCACGGCGCTCTCGCCCGGAATGAGCTCCGTGACCTTTTCAATCATCTGGAAAGGGGGTCTCTGCTTCAGCCTTTTGTTTACCTCGAATATGTTCATCATAAGCTGAGTCCTCCGTCAAGCACTATGGACTGACCGGTGATATATTTGCTTTCGTCGCTGCAAAGGAAGGACACAAGGTCGGCGACCTCGCTGACATCGGCAAAGCGTCCCATGGGAACTGCTTTCAGATATTCCTTCTTTTTATCCTCCGGAAGCTGATCAACCATTTCCGTCATAACAAAGCCGGGAGCCACCGCGTTTACGCGGATGCCGTATCTTGCCAGCTCTTTTGCCATGGTCTGTGTCATGGAGTTGACCGCGCCCTTTGTGGCGGAGTATACGGACTGACCTGCCAACGCCATTTTGGCACTGACGGAGGACATATTTACTATAACGCCGGACTTCTGCCGGAACATTTTCAGAACCGCCTGCTGAGCGCAGTACAGATAGCCTTTGATGTTAAGATCAAGGCATTTGTCCAAGGTTTCGCTTGTGAGCATAAGCAGGTATTCGTCCTTGACGATTCCCGCATTGTTTACAAGCACATCTACGGTGCCGTACTCGTCGGCAATGTCCTTGAACATGGTCTTTACCTGCTCGGGGTCGGAAACATCAGCCTTGTATGCAGCGGCACTGCCGCCTGCGGCCTTTATTTCTTCAACGGCATTGTTTGCCGCCTCGTCGCTTCTGCTGTAATTTACGATAACGGTCATACCGTCTTTTGCAAGGCGGAGCGCACAGGCTCTGCCTATACCCTTGGAGGCACCGGTTACTATTGCGATTTTACTCATGTCTTATATCCTTTTCTGTCAGATTTTCAAGCGGTCAGGCTCAGTACGAACGTCTGATTATAAGCGCGCAGTAGGAGCCGCCTACGCCGTAGGAGGTGACGAGTATATTCTTGAAGGCGTCGGCGCTCACATCCGTGGATTTCATTTTTTCGCCGTCGTACATATAAGCTCTGCCGCCGGGAAGCTTGCCGGAGAGCAGGAGCGCCGCGTGTCCCGCAGACAGTGCTGCGGACGCCGCTCTCGCTTCTCCCACGGTGTCCTTTACCGTAAATACGGGCAGCTTTTCAAAGGCTTTGCCGAATATTCTTGCGTAGGAAGCTATTTCCTCGCCGTCAGCCTCTGCCCAGCCGTTGCCGAAGCCCACTACGGCGTCAATGTCGCTTGCGTCGATACCCGCGTCCGCGCAGGCGTTTGCCACAGCCTCGTCAAGGGCTTCTCCCGAATTTCTAAGGGAGCCGAACGCAACGGAACGGTGCGACATACCGTAGCCTGCCACCTCGGCGTAAACTGCGGCGCCTCTTTCCTTTGCGCTGCTCTCGCTTTCTATAAGCAGGGAGGTGCTGCCGTCGCTGAGAACAATTCCGTCTCCGTTTTCATACGCGCCGTGTGCGCTGTCTGACACAAGTCCGATTCCCCGGTACAGCTCCTCGATAACATCGCTGTTTTCGTCGGTGCCGGTTGCGACTACGGCGCGGCTTTTGCCGCCTCTGATTATCTCACAGCCGTAGGCGATGCTCTGCAGACCGGACTGCGCGCCGTTGGTGACGGTGGCATTATAGCCCTTGATTCCGGAGCATATGGAAAGGTAGCCGCCTGCGGCGTTATATACGGTATTGGGGAATCTGAAGGCGCTTCCTGCGGCGTTGCCGTCGCTTACCAGATCCTTCTGGAAGTTGCAAATGGTGGAAAGGGGACCGGTGGCGGTACCTACCACAATGCCGATGTCGGGGGCGTTTTCG
>JBJDYY010000204.1:0-9414 GCA_051867715.1 Candidatus Avispirillum sp. | reverse complement strand
CCGGGCAGGGTGGCTCGGAGGGACTGCTGCCGGGACAGCAGTCCCTTCGAATATTCCTCTCTTAATTTCTATTAGCTAATAATCAATTCTGAAATCCCGTAAATCCGGCCATAAATCGCTCAAAATGCGTGTCTAATTTTGTCAACGGATTCTCCGGAAAAGATGTTTTCATACTTGACAAATCCAATACGCGGACTTATAATTTTTATGTAGTTATATAACATAAGTTACGCAACGCCATGTTAACGAAAGAGGTAAGTCTATGCCCCCGAAACGCAAATTTACAAAAGAAGAAATCATTGACGCCGCTTTCCGCCTTGTGAGGGAAGAGGGAGAAAAAGCCATGACCGCCAGAGAGGTGGGAAAGAGACTGGGTACTTCCTCGTCCCCCATCTTCACCGTGTTCCGCGATATGAACGAATTGGGAGATGAGGTAAAACGGTCTGCAAAAGCGTGCTTTGACGAATATATGGCAATTGCCGAAAATTACCGTCCCGCATATAAAATGCGCGGCATACAGTGGGTAAGGTTTGCCACCCGCGAGCCCGAACTTTTCAAACTGCTGTTTATGAAAAGAACTGACGACGGCAATGACTTTGACGAGGCTATGAGTGAAATACCCTTCGGCAGGGAAAACGACATAGCCATAATTATGAGAGACTACAATGCCGACAGAAAGACAGCGGAGCATCTTTTCCGTCAGATGTGGGTCTACACCTACGGGATGTGCGTGCTTTCCGCCACGGGGGTATGCTCCTTTGACGACGGAGAAATCAGTCAGCGGCTCGGTGAGATTTTCTACGGAATGATTTATGTTCTGCAAAACGGGAACGAAACAGCGTCAAGCATACCGGTTGAAAAGTGCAATGTGGCGGGCTCTGCATTTGACACCTCTTACCCTGATCTGAGCACGGGCAAGTGACGGGATAAAGCGTTATTTTACCGTCTCTGCGGCGGTCAAAACAGCGGTGCAATCTTATTTTGAGAATTGCGCCTTTTGCCTTGACACGGCTACGCTGACTGTGATATTATCATACGGGCGCCGTAAGCATTGCCGTTTTACGGCTTCGGCGCAAAGAAACTGAAACCGCAACAATTGTATAATTGAAACTTGAGGAGAAAGGCACGGCTGCAAAAATGAAAAAACCTATACCCATTATTTTTGACACCGATATCGGAAGCGATATTGACGACAATTGGGCGCTTGTCATGGCGCTGAAAAGTCCCGAGATAGATATACGTTTGGTTACCACCAACGAGTATGACACCGTTTACAAGGCAAAGCTTGCTTGCAAAACTCTGGAGATCGCAGGACGCACGGACATACCGGTGGGCATCGGAGCGGTAGGCACCGAAAGCTACAATCATATGGAGAAATGGGTGGAGGATTACGACCTCTCCTCGTATCCCGATGTTCGTGAGAACGCCGCCGACGCTATTATAGATTGCATAATGAACTCCGATGAGATGATTACTGTTCTTGCCATCGGTTCATTCAAAAATCTGGCGGAGGCTTATGAGAAAGAGCCCCGTATTACCAAAAAGAGCCGTGTGGTTGCTATTGCGGGAAATGTTTACAACAATGCTTTTCCCGGCTGGCATCCGGGCCTTAGCAGCGAATGGAATATCCGCTGCGACCTTGACGCATGGAGGCGCGGCGTCGAAAAAACGGATTGGGATGTTTTGCTTGTTCCTCTTGATGTTTCCGGTAATATTATACTTGACACGCCTTATTTCGAAAAAATCAGGGAGTACGGCAAGACCGATCCTCTTGTAGGCGCCATGGTTGAATGTACCGATATTTGGATGAAGGATGTGCTTTGGAATTACTACGGCCCTACCTCTCCTTTGTTTGACACGGTGGGTGTTTACTGCGTATTTGCCCGGGAGAATATAAGACTTGAACGGCTGCCTATTTACACCAACGACGATTCTCTTACGCTTATTGACCCTGTACGGGGCAAGGAAATGGAAGTGGCGGCGCAGTGGATTGACAAGGAAAAGTTCTACAAGTTCCTTACCGCCCGTCTGTGCGACGAGATCTGAGGATGAATACATAGGGGCTCCGCCCCTTACCCCGGTCAAGGGACTTTTTGAGAAAAGTCCCTTGACAATCTTCAAAAACTTTTGAAAAAACAGGTAAACCTATATTTGCGATTTCTGCATGAATTAACGTTTTGCTAAGCTTTATTAACAGCTATATATAGTTATCTGCATTTACTTAAATATAAGATTGATCCTGTTTCTTAAAAGTTTTTTGGGGTTCTTAGTACCTTTTTCTCAAAAAAGGTACTAAGCGGGGTATGGGGCGGAGCCCCATATTTATTGTTTCTGTCTCGCGTCCCTCACTGCGCGTGGGATAATTGCACAATGTGTGAACGGAATAATTGTTAAAAAGGGAGAATTTAGTTTTGCTTCTTTTTTAGAATTGCGAAACGATTATAATTTTGCTATTATAATATTTATAACAATGTCCGTAAATGAGGACGGCAGGAGGTTCTGATATGAAAAAAGCGTTGGCAATATTTATATGCATGCTGATGCTTGCGGGAGCGGTATGTGTTCCTGCGGGGGCTGTCATTAAAGAGGCGGAAACATCTCAGTGTCTCGGTGACATCAACGGTGACGGCAAGATAAACGGTATGGATGCCTATGTTCTGAAATGCTGGATGAGCGGAAAGGATGTGGGATGCAACAAAGTGTCTGCCGACATTAACGGCGACGGCAGGCAGAACGGGCAGGATTTGTATTATCTGTGCTGTATACTTGCGGGTCGCGATGTTATCGGGGACAGCGGCTGTCAGCTTCAGCGCATTCTTATCGGCAAAACGGAGATCTCCGCTTTTGAGATCACATATCCCGCAGGGTCAAATCAGAATGTGCAGTACGCCGCGTCGGAGCTTCAGAAATACATAAAGCTTGCGCGGGGCGTGGAGCTTCCCATAGTGACCGACTCCGAATCAGAACATGTTATTCTTATTGCAACGGATTCCACCGGGACATTGGGCGACGAGGGCGTTGACATTCTTGTCGATCAGGGTAACGTATATATTACCGGCGGCGAAAAGCGCGGCTGTATGTACGGCGTTTACGAGTTTCTTGAAAGATTTATCGGCTGGGTGTTTATTAACGCCGAAAATGAGTTCCTTAACGAAAATCAGGCTGTTGACATTGCGGAGGGTACTCATTACAGCCACATCCCCGTTATCATGGACCGCGACAGCCAGACATATTCCTATGCGCCTTATGTATATTCCTACGATTCCGAAGGGAACAGAGTGAGCGTTTACAAGGAAGAAAATCTTCACGCGGCGCTGAAGCTGAAGATTTCAAGCTGGAAAAACCGCGGTGCTCTGGAAAAAAGCGAAAAATACGGCTACTCCGTGGGATATGTGGGCACGGCACATTCAATGGCAGACTATTATCCGGGACTTACCAATGAAGACCAGATCTGCTATACAAATGAAAAAAATTATGTCACTGTGCGTGACAATGTGCTTGCCAAAATAGAGAAAGTTCTATCCAGAGGCTACAACTGTGACCGCATTTCCGTGGCTCCCATGGACAATACAGACTATTGTACCTGCCGGTTATGCAACAAGAAACATATAGCTTCCGGCACGTATATGGGTTCACAGCTCTACTTTGTCAACAGGATTGCCGAGGCAGTGGCGGAGGTTTATCCCGATGTTCATGTTATGACCACGGCGTACTGGTACGCAAGAAAGCCTCCCAAGGACATCGTTCCCGCAAAAAATGTGGATATTCTCTACTGCTGGGCAGGCTGCAACAACCATCCTTTCGACGGCTCCGAGTGCTATGAGGAGGGCAACCGCTTCTGGTACAACAATATTAAGGAAAACGAGTACTTTGAGAAGTGGTGCGAGATAACGACGGGCAAAATCTACTGCTGGATTTACGCTACATCTTATTCCGCTATGCTGGGTCAGGCGTCTCTTCTGCCCGATATGAGGGAGAACATTAAATATCTTGCCGACCACGGTGTTTACGGCATTTACTGCGAGGGATATTACGGTACCAGCGACATATACAAGGACGGAAACTGCTTTGACAATCTGCTTATGTATATGTTTATACGGTGCCAGTGGGATCCGTATATGACGGATGAGGAATTTGACGAGTATATTGACGAGTATCTGTACGCTTATTACGGCGACGGCTGGCAGGAGGTACGCCGTCTTATCGATATGAACGGTGAGGCGACGGATGCTGTTGAACAGTGCTGGTGCAACAACTGCGATATTGTTTTCGACTGTCTCGATATGGACTACTATATTGAACACGCCGAGGAGATGTTTGCTCTTGCGGACAAGGCGCTTTTGGGTGCAAAGACCGAGGCGCAGACGGATCATCTGGAGCACTTTGCTGCAAGCGTTTACTGGATGTGCCTTGCGGCTACGGGTGAGCAGCTTACAAGCGGCACCGATGAGCAGAAAGAACTGTACGCTGAGCGCTACGGTCAGCTTTATCAGTGGATGATAAAATACCCGATTGTCAATCTTGACGACGAAACCAACAAGTTTGACCCTGACGATCCTACAGTGATGGATCCCTACAAGTGGTGCGGTTATACCAATTACCACAGCACAAAATCCTCAAAAGACCCTATGGCATTGTTCGATTGACAGGGAACAATAATAAAATCCAAAAGCCGCCCGCGGGCGGCTTTTGGATTTTGAGTGGATTACGGGGCGCTGCCCCGCATGAAAGATTTACGGGGCTCTGCCCGGGGCTCCGTCACGACGGAGCCCCTTACCCCGGTCAAGGGACTTTTTAGAAAAAGTCCCTTAACAATCCTCAAAAACTTTGGAAAAAGGGGATGGGTTTGTTCCCAGATAACTGCATAGAACTCAGTATGACTGAACTTAACATTAAGCAAAACAAAGTTTTCTGCAATTCTGACAATTATATATTGCCCCCTTATCCAAAAGTTTTTTGGGGTTCTTAGTACCTTTTTCTCAAAAAAGGTACTAAGCGGGGTGCGGGGCAGTGCCCCGGCAGAGCCCCGGCGGAGCCCCATATTTACACCTTATATAAACACAAACAGCCTGCCGGATGGCAGGCTGTTTGTGTTTTACTGTTAATCAAAGGCCTTTTTTGCTTCTGTCCATATGCTCAAGCTCGGTTTCGTTTATTGTGCAAACGCGGCCGGGCAGGGGCAGCAGCTTTTCGCTGATGACATCGATGATACCGTCAGCCTGCGGGAAGAAGTACTTTTCAAACTCGAAGGCGGGGGTAATCCAGTTGCGTGAGCCGAATACTACCGGAGGAGCGTCCAGATAATCAAACGCCATTTCGGTAATATTGGAAGCCATATCGCGCATAACGCTTCCTCTGTCGCAGGCGTCGCCTACGATGAGTATGCGTCCGGTCTTCTTAACGCTTTCAACTACCTTTTCATAATTGAAGGGAACGATGGAGCGTGCGTCGATTATCTCGGCGGATACGCCGTATTCCTTTTCAAGCTTTTCTGCAGCTTCCATTGCGCGGTACAGCACGGCGCCGATGGTGAGAATAGTTACATCCTTACCCTCGCGCTTCACATCGGGCTCGCCGAAGGGCACTTCGTAGCTTTCTGCAGGTACGCCGCCCTTGTGGAATTCCTCGCCCTTGTCGTAAATTCTCTGGCTTTCAAAGAATATTACGGGGTCTGTGCCGTTGAGGGCTGCCGCCATAAGTCCCTTTGCGTCATAGGGAGTTGCGGGGAAGCATACCTTAAGTCCGGGAATGTGCGCGCAAAGCGCCGTCCAGTCCTGGCTGTGCTGAGCGCCGTACTTGGAGCCGACGGAGACTCTGACTACTACGGGCATCTTCAGTATTCCGGCGGACATGGACTGCCACTTGGAAAGCTGATTGAATATTTCGTCGCCCGCGCAGCCGATAAAGTCGGCGTACATAAGCTCAACTATTGCGCGTCCGCCTGCCATTGCATAGCCTACGGAGGAGCCTACGATAGCTGCCTCGGATATGGGGGCGTTGAAGAAACGGTGGTAGGGAAGCGCTTCCGTAAGTCCGCGGTATACCGCAAAAGCGCCGCCCCAGTCACGGTTGTCCTCGCCGTATGCGATAAGGGTGGGATCCTCGTAGAACTTGTCGTAAATCGCCTCAAACAGACCGTCGCGCACGCCGTACTGCTTTATCTTGGGCAGAGGCTTGCCGTTCTCGTCGAACGCCCAGCGGCTTCTCTGAGAAAGCTGCTTAACTCTGGGATTGTCCTCTTTGGGAGCAAGCACTTCAGGCTCGCGCTCCGTGTCCATGGAGGGAACATGCTCGTTTGAGAACATTATGGAGGAGATCATATCGGGGGTCTTGTCAAGGTCCATTCTGGGGGAGATGTCAAGGTCCGTTGCAAGAGCGCAGATCTTGGTGACTCTTCTGATAATGCTTTCTTCGATAGCGGCAAACTCGTCATCGGTGGCAATGCCGCCCTCTACCATCTTTTTGCGGTATGCCGCGATGGGGCAGGCGTTGGTCCATTCCTCGATTTCCTCTGCGCTTCTGTAAGTAGAGGAGTCGGAGGGGGAATGTCCGCTTACACGGTATGTAGCTACCTCAAGCAGAGCGGGTCCCTTGCCCTCGGTGAGCAGCTTCTTTTTACGGGTGGTGGCGTCGATGACTGCAAGAGGATCGTAGCCGTTTACCTTTTCCGCGTGGAGCATTTCGGGGTTGAAGCCTGCGCCCAGACGGGCTGCGACATCCCAGCCCATGGTCTCGCCGCGGGTCTGACCGCCCATGCCGTAGAAGTTGTTGAATACATTGAAGAGAATAGGCATTCCGCCGTCGTCGTACTTGCCGTCCATGCCCCACAGCTTTGTGATCTGATCCATGGTGGACATATTGATAGCTTCAAGCACGGGTCCGCGTCCCAGAGCGCCGTCGCCGGAGTTGGCAATGACGATGCCCTTCTTATGGTTGCTTCTCTTATAGAGCGCCGCGCCCAGTGCAACGGGTGCCGCGCCGCCCACGATTGCGTTATTGGGGAATATACCGAAGGGGATGAAGAAGGCGTGCATGGAGCCGCCCAGTCCGCGGTTGAAGCCGGTGGTGCGGGCGAAAATTTCCGCAAGGGCGCCGTAAAGCAGGAAGTCTATTGCAAGATCCTTTACATCGCCCTTTTTCTCCTGGCGTTCCTCAACTACTTTAAGGATATTTCCGCCCAGGAATTCTTTCATAATATCGTAAAGCTCGTCATCGTCAAGCTTCTGGATGGAGGAAAGTCCTTTTGCAAGGATTTCGCCGTGGCTGCGGTGAGAGCCGAAGGTGAAGTCGTTTATATCAAGGCAATATGCCTGACCGACCGCGCTTGCCTCCTGACCGATGGACAGGTGGGCGGGGCCGGGGTTGTGATATTCTACTCCGTTGTATACGCTCTTGGTCTTTATCTCGTTGAGCATGGTCTCAAACTCGCGGATAATGCGCATATCGCGGTAGATGCGCAGAAAATCGTCTTTGGTGTAGAGCTTTTTCTCCTGCGCAAGGGTCTTTGAATACTGGCAGAGCGGTATCTTATCAAAGGTAAGATAGCCCTTTTCAAAGGCTTTTTCGGGGCTTATATACTGACTTTTCGGCATGGTGGGTTATACTCCTTTGCTGTATTTTTGTATATGTTTTTTATTTTCAGATCGTGAACATGGTCTCTCGTATGACCTCGCAGACCGTGGGGTGCGGGAACACAAGCTTCTGCACGTCGCTGACGCGCTTCTCTCCTGCAACCATTGCCGCCGCACCGTATATGATTTCGGAGGCGTAGGAGCCTATCATATGTACTCCTATTACGGTTTTGTGGTCGTCGTCCACCACAACCTTGACGATGCCGTCGCCGCCCTCAACCTCGGCAACATATCTGCCGCTGTATCGGAGACTCAGGGTATGCTCGGAGGCGTTTATGCCCAGCTTCTTTGCGCTTTCAAGGGTCTCGCCGACGGTGCCCACTTCCGGCTTTGTGTATATGACGGCGGGAATGGCGCGGTAATCTACGGCGTCCTTTCTGCCCATCATATCGTTTATGCACGCTTCTCCCTCGCGGTACGCGGTGTGAGCCAGCATACTGCGGCCGTTAACGTCTCCCGCCGCCCATATGCCGGGCACGGAGGTGCGTCCGCATTCGGTTGTGACTATTGCGCCGCGCTCTGTTTTGACTCCTACCCCTTCAAGACCTATGTCCTTTGTTCTGGGGCGGCGTCCCGTGCTTACAAGCACCGCGTCGCAGTCGATCTGAGCCTCTTTGTCTCCGGCTTTATAGGAGACGCGTCCGGCGCCGAATTTTCCGCTGACAGCGGTAACGCCTGCGCCGAGGATGAATTTAACGCCCTTCTTTTCAAGGTTGGACTGAAGTATTTTTGAAATCTCGCGGTCTGTGGGACCGGCTATCTTGTCAAGCATTTCAATGACGGTGACTTCGCTGCCTACAGTGTTGAAATAAGACGCGGTTTCAAGTCCGATAACGCCGCCGCCTATGACGCACAGCCTTTTGGGAACCACTCTTATGTCAAGAATCTCGCGGTTGGTCATGGCAAGTCCGCTCTCTACGGCTTCTCTGAGACCGGGAATGGGAGGCACGGACGCCTCGCTTCCCGTACAGATAAGCAGGCGCTTTGCGGTGTAGTCATTGCCGTCGCAGGTTACGGTAAAGCCCTCGGGACTTTTTCCTTTTACCACTGCGGTCTTATTTATGACCTCAACCTTTGCGGAGCGCATTTTCGCGCCGACGCCGCCTACAAGTGTTTTTACCACTTTATCCTTGCGGTCGACTACTGCGGCGTGGTCTATGGAAGCACCGGAGACTGTTACGCCGAAGGGTGCGCCGTGAAGAGCGCTTTCGTAAATCTTTGCCGAATTCAAAAGGGTCTTTGTGGGGATACAGCCTTCGTTGAGACAGACGCCGCCCAGGGCTCTTTCCTCAAAAAGCAGTACCTTCATTCCTTCGTGGGAGGCGCGCTCCGCGGCGTTATAGCCCGCGGGACCTCCGCCCATAATTATAAGATCGTATGTCATATCGCGCCTCACTTTGCAAGCAGCAGCCCGAAGTTTTCAAGGGCGGTGCACAGCGCTTTCAGGAATTTTGCGGCGGGTGCGCCGTCTACAGCGCGGTGGTCAAAGGTAAGGGACAGACCCATTGCGGGATAAACCGTACCGTCGTCGCGCAGTCTGTTAACAGTCGTGCAAACGCCCAGTATTGCCACCTGCGGAGGGTTGATAACGGGGGTGAAGCTCTCTACTCCCAGACTGCCCAGATTTGTTACGGTAAAGCTTGCGCCCGACATTTCGTCGGGGGTAAGGGCGCCGTCTCTGGCTTTTGCCGCCGCTGCCTTGTTGCTTGCGGCAAGCTGGCTGAGAGACAGGGTATCTGCGGCAAATATTGTAGGCACGAGAAGTCCGCGCTCCGTATCTACT
>JBJDYY010000203.1:0-2029 GCA_051867715.1 Candidatus Avispirillum sp. | reverse complement strand
ATGCCGTGACGGAGGGATTGTCACACTACTATCTGCAAAAACACCCCCTCAGTCGTCTTCGGCACCGGCTCCCCTTACGCAGTGGAGTCGCCGCCGCGGGGCAGGCGCCGTTATATACTGCAGTCTGCCTTGCGCCGCTTTGCTTTCACCGTCATTTTCGTGCGCTGTGCCGTCAGACCCCGCAGCTCCACCGCGTAGTCAAGCTCAAGCTCGCCGCCCTCATCTGCGGTTATGGAGTTTTTCACTTTTTTTGCAAAAACGCACATTTCAAGTGCTCCGTACGGCGTACTGTAAACACTGGTATGCCTGGCCGCCTCTTTGATAACAAAGGCGGAAGCGCTCTCACCGGTTCTTGAGACAGTTACGCAGTCGGGCTCCCCCTCAAGAAAGGATATTTCCGCCTGCGCCCCCTCGCCGTCCTCCGTGTCGGGCTCGCGGTAGCGCAGAAACACTCTGCCGTCCTCCAGAGTCAGCGTGCCGGTGCAATTCAGTGTATAGCTGTCGTCCTCGGTCTCGGCTTCCGTGTTCGCGGGGAAAAACCGTCTGTCCTCAAACAGACTGCACTCCGCAAGATCCCGCTGACTTGCGGTTATTTCAATAAAGACGTCTCCGTCCGAAATATTGTCCGTATTATATTCGCTTCGGGGCATTTTGCTGTCCTTTCGTCCTCTGCTCTTTCCCAAGTGAAAGGGCTGTCACTTTGCGGCAGCCCTTTTGGTTTTTGTCTTTTGCGCCGTCTTATTTTTTCAGAGCGTCAAGTTCGCCGTCCGGCACGAATTCGCCGCCCAGATAAGGACAGCCGTCAAGCTCGATCTTATATCCCGTATCTGCAGGAGAAGCCCACCGCACGGCATTTTTAAGTATACGGCGCACATATTCGTTGTGATAGGTGGGCACCGTTTCATGTCCGGGCTGGAAGTAGAAAATCCTGCCCGCGCCGCGCTTAAAGCAGCAGCCGCCGCGGAAAACATATCCCGTTTTGTACCAGCTCAGAAAAACGATCTCGTCGGGGTCGGGTATCTGGAAAGGCTCGGCGTAGATTTCCTCCGCTTCAAGCTTGAAGTGGGAGGGGATACCCTGCGCGATAGGGTGAGTGGGATTTATGTTCCACATAACCTCGGGCACATTGTCGCCCCATGTCAGGTTGCCCGTAGTGCCGATTACGGCGCGGAATACCTTGGAGTGATGGGCGGAGTGGAGGCAGATAAGTCCCATACCGCCGTATACGCGGCGGCGAATGCGCTCCACCAGAGCGTCATCCACTTCTCCGTGCGCCATGTGTCCCCACCATATAAGGACGTCCGTATTATTGAGAACCTCATCGGGCAGTCCCTGATGCGGGTCGTCCAGCGCCGCCAGACGCACCTCTATGTCCTCATCCTTGACGGCGTCTGCCACAACGGCGTGCAATCCGTTCGGATAAATTTCTGCTACCGCAGGATTTGATTTTTCATGTCTGTATTCGTTCCAGACGGTTACTCTTATGCTCATATTTATGACAATTCCTTTCGTTGATTTGTGACGGTTTTGCAAAGCCCTCGGGCTTTGCAAAATGCCGCCGGCCTTTTGGCGGCAAGGCACAAATGGGGTTTGAAACAGCTCACGTGCGATCCACAATCGCTTTACTTTCAAACTTTTGCCGTTTTTGCGTCCGAATGCCTTACCGTTTGCAATTCCGGTATTTGTTCCGGTATTCGGAGCTTTCCTCCCGTATTTGCGCCTTGTGCGCTGTTTGTTTCAGTATAGCACAGCGCTGGGCGGTTTTCAATATATTTCATGACAGAAATTTATTGAGGGGTTTTCAAAATGACATATTTTCGGGTTGTATCATTTAGGTGCCATTCAAATATCATTCGGGTCACTCGCTATTATTTAGCATCATTCTGTATCAACTTTTTTCAAATTTTCTCCCCGTTTTGCGCAAAAATGCGCGCCGACCCTTTTCGGAAATTCCGTCGACAAAATTCGACGCTGATTTTGAGCGATTTTCAGCGATTTTTGCCCGTTTTTTGCTCATTTTTGCCCCGCG